>JASJGT010000143.1:0-30021 GCA_033791405.1 Desulfuromusa sp. | reverse complement strand
ACCTCAAATAAAAAATTCGCAAGGTTCTTCATATCAATATCTCCACAAAAAATCTCAGCCGTGCCAGACCAGAAAAATACCTGACAAAATCAGTGTGGTCGAAGCTAAACGAATCCGACCAAAGGATTCACCGAGAAATATTAGTCCAATCAATACACCAATTAGAAGGCTGACTTGTCTGACTGGAACAGCATAGCTAACCGGTGCCAATTGCAATCCAAAACGAAACGATAGAAAAGAAGCCATAATAACTGGGCCAGCCCAAAGAATCAGTTTTGGATTCTGCCGCCATTCTTCCAAAACCCGACCTCGATAACAAGAACGTAATAGATTCAGTGACATAAAGATGAACATAAAAAAAACCAACACATAGGTAAACTGGTAGGCAGAATAGCTATCAACACCGGTCTTATCAATCACAGCGCCAATCGAATAAACAAACCCCGCCAGCAATGCCGCTTGCACCGAACGGTTACCCAGTTGGGTAAATGGTCGCAGGATGTCATTGACAGAAAGCCCCTGCAGTTGGATACAGTAAGCGCCAAAGGCAATCAATATGATCCCGGCGACACCAACCAGACTCAGCTGTTCCCCGAGGAAAAAGACACCCCAGATCGGCACGTAAAGCATCGCCGTCTGTGCCAGGGGATAGGTGACCGATAGATCTCCATCGCGATAGGCAAATCCCCCCAGCCAATGGTAAAGAACAAAACAAATAGCCGCAGTCGCAGCAAGAAACAATAATCGTAGATTCAAAGTTGGAAACAATCCCAATCCGAGAGTCAACAGGGTCATCATGCTCCAGGAAGAGAGAAACATCCACCAGATAAAAACAACTTTGTCGTGACTCTGTTTTACCAGCAGATTCCACATTGCATGCATCAATGCAGAAAAAACAATCAGTAGCAGGGCAACGGTTTCCATGGCGGATATCTTAGCCGATGGCTATTGGGAAAGAAAGTCGCTTTACAGTCAGTGAGAAGACGCTATCCTTGAGATTGAACGAAAAACAAACTTTAGGATAAAAGGGATCTATATATGAATAAATATCGCATTGAACAGGATTCGCTGGGAAGCATGCAAGTCCCTGAAGAGGCTCTTTATGGTGCTCAAACCGCCAGAGCCATAGACAACTTCCCAATCTCTGGAATTCCACTCCCCCGGCCAATGTTGCGAGCCCTCGGACTAATCAAAAAATATGCAGCTCGGACAAATCAAAATCTTGGGTTACTTTCTGCAGAGACCGCAGATGCAATCAGTCGAGCAGCAGCGGAAGTGGTTGAAGGGAAACTGGATGATCAATTCCCTGTCGATATTTTCCAGACCGGCTCAGGCACCAGCAGCAATATGAATACCAATGAGGTTATTGCTAACCGTGCGGCCCGCCTGCTTGGTCAACCACTTGGGGGCAAATCCATCCACCCCAATGATCATGTCAACCTTGGTCAATCAAGTAATGATGTCTTCCCCAGTGCCATGTATATTGCCTGCAGCGAACAACTACAGCAAAATCTACTTCCAGCCTTGGAACAATTGTTACAGCAACTCGCTGAAAAATCCGAGGAGTTCAAAGATGTTCTGAAAATCGGCCGAACCCACCTGCAGGATGCCACCCCGATTAAACTTGGACAGGTATTTTCAGGATACGCAAGGCAAGTCGAACTCGCCCACGAACGTCTTTCTAACAACTCCAGCGGTCTCTATGAATTGCCCCTTGGGGGAACAGCTGTCGGAACCGGGATCAACACCCACCCCGATTTTGCGGCCGGAACAATAGCTGCAATTGCCAATGAAACCGCCCTCCCTTTCCGCGAAGCAAGTAATCATTTTGAAGCTCAAGGAGCAAAAGATGCTCTAATTGCAACCAGCGGTAGTTTGAAGGGCTGTGCCATCAGCTTGTTCAAAATTGCCAACGATATCCGTTTTCTGGCCAGTGGCCCGCGATGCGGTATCGGTGAATTAATCCTTCCTACCGTACAACCTGGAAGTTCGATCATGCCGGGAAAAATCAATCCGGTTATGGCTGAATCACTAATGCAAGTTTGCGCCCAGGTCGTTGGCAATGATGCGACCGTTGCTCTCTGTGGTCTATCCGGGAATTTCGAACTCAATGTGATGATGCCGGTGATGGGCTACAATATCCTACAGAGCATCGAACTGCTAAGTAATGGGATTAAAGCCTTTGATGACAAGTGCCTGACAGGACTTCAAGCTGACGAAAAACGCTGTGCTGATTTATTGGAACAGAGTCTGGCGCTGGTCACTGCTCTGGTTCCTGAAATTGGCTATGATCGAGCTGCAAATCTGGCCAAACAAGCTCATAAAACTGGGAAAACCCTACGGGAGCTGGCATTGATAGATGGAGTCGATGCAGAGATGTTGGACAAGCTTCTCGACCCAGCCTTAATGACTGAACCGAAAAGTTAAAGCTGAAAGGCTTTTAACGGAGAGACGCAGAGTCCGCTGAGAAAACTTTAGGGGGTTGTCCTGGGTTAGAATCTAAGAAGATTTCGATCCTCTCTCCGTCTCTGCGTTAAATCTTTGGATTTCTTGGCGGATCATATGATCCGGATCAGTTCAGCGTCCGCAGAATTCCCTCACCCAGCACTTTACGCTGCCAGTTTTTCAGCAAGTCAACTTCAGCAAAATCCTGATCCGTGTTTGGATGCTTCCGCGCCAATTCTTCCAGTAGGGTATTATTGATCAGCACTCCCGGATCCAATTCGAGATCGGCAGCGGCCTGTTTACGCCACTCTTTCAACCGGATGACCCGCTTCTCAACTTGAGGATCCTTGACCCGGCGCTCCGCCCGCGGATAAACGGGTAACTCCGCCTCTGCAAGATCAAGTGCGGGAACAACTGCAGCCAGAATTTTTTTCCCATAACGGTCAATCAACCGTGACGACAGTCCGTTGATTCTAGTCAACTGATCGTCCCCCTGTGGCATCTCACTGGCCAGTGTCAATAGGGTCTTGTTGGCAAGAACCATATACAACGGACAATCCCGCCGGTGAGCTTCAGCATCGCGCCAATGCAGCAAATTTTCCAGCACCGCAAGCTGACGACGACCAAGAGTTCCCGCTCCTTTAAAACGGAGAAACATAGCCCCTTGACGAACGACAAAACGGACCTTTTCCATCAGGGTAAACTCTTCCTGCACCCATTCCAGTCGCCCCTTTTCTATCAATTGTGCTTCAAGGTTTTCAACCAATTCATGCAGATAGCTGGTATCTCCAGCCGCATAACGAATCATCGGGTCAGAAAGTGGACGCCTTGACCAATCAGCCCGTTGATACTGTTTGTCCAGTTCAACAGCAAAATATTTTCGTAGCACATCCGCCAGTCCAAAGCGATCTTCGCCAAGAAACTGGCACGAAATCATCGTATCGAACAAACCATTAATCTCAATGTCAAAGTCACGGGCCAGACAACGAATATCATAATCAGCAGCATGAAAAATTTTGCGAATCTGCGGGTTCGCCAACACCGGTTGCAACGCACTCAGTTCTGCTCCCGCTAGGGGATCAATCAAAACCGTGGTGTCTGGAGTGGAAAACTGTAACAGACAAACCTTCTCCTGATAATTATGCATCGAGTCTGCTTCAAGATCGACAGCAATTGTTTGATAATTACTCAGTTGCTCAGCAAACTCTTTTATCTGTTCAGTTTGAGTCAAAATTGGGGGTAAAGACATTTAATCTCCATTACTTGAGAAGTATACCAAGCACCTTCTTGTGGGCGCCGTGCAAAGCCATGTTTTTCAATTGTTCCAGAGGAAACCAACTATTATTATCTTCGGACAGGTTGGGAAAATTTTCAATTTTCTTACAATAGGCAACAGATTTCAGACGAAAATGGCTATAGACATGCTGAATAGTGCCGACTTGTTCAGCTGACCCGTTGAGGCCAAAATCAGCTAGCAACAAATATAGTTTTTTCTCAGGATCTTCACCTTCAGTCAAGCTGATCGTTGGGAATTCCCACATTCCACCTAAAAAACCATCCGTCATCCGGCGTCTCACCAGATAACAACCGTGATGTTCGATCAGTAATGCCACTTCATAACGGGTCGGAATCGGTTTTACTGTCTGTTTTAATGGCAGTTTCTGTTCCAAACCCAATTTGTACGCTCGACAGAGTTCAGCCAATGGACATTCATCGCAAAGTGGTTTGCGCGGCACACAAACCGTTGCCCCCAGATCCATAATCGCTTGGGTATAGTCATGCACATTTTCGACCGGTGTCAGCTGTTCAGACCAAAACCATAGTTGCTTTTCTGCAGAGGTTGATCGGGGCGGCTCCCGCAAAGCAAATAATCGACACAACACCCGCCGGACATTGCCATCCAGAATCGGAGCCCGCTGGTCAAATGCCAGAGCTGAAATGGCTCCCGCAGTAGAACGACCCACCCCCGGAAGCTTCTGTAACGATTCAACATCCTCCGGGAAATAACCATTGAATTGCTCAACCACCATCTTTGCCGCAGCATGTAGATTTCTGGCGCGGGAATAATAGCCCAAACCAGCCCAGAGGTCGATGATATCTTCCAGTGGTGCAGCAGCCAGAAGTTCGACATTCGGGAGTTGTTTCAAAAAGCGTTGATAATAGCCGATAACCGCAGCCACTGTCGTTTGCTGCAGCATAATTTCCGACAGCCAAAACCGGTAGGGATTGCGGGTATTCCGCCATGGGAGATCACGACCGGTTAGGCCATACCACGCCAGCAAACGCTCAGCATAATCAACAGGAGGAAAAGGGAGATCAGCCAATTTCAGCCATTGCCGCCAAGGTCGTTTCCATTTCTTCACGCGTACCAATGGAAATCCGCATTCCATGTTTCAATAACGGGTCAGAAAAATAGCGGACCAGGATCTTTCTTGCAAACAATCCATCATAAACCCGCCTTCCATCAGAGTCTGCCGGTTTGGCAAAGATATAATTTGCCTGCGAGGGATTGACCTGATAACCGAGCTTACGCAATTCAGCACTGAACCAGTCCCGTGTTTCACAGATCCTGACAACCGTTGACTGAAGATAAGCTTGATCTTGCAACGCAGCTGTAGCCGCGACCAGCGCCAATCGATCCAGATGATAATGATCACGGATTTTATCGAGAGCTGAAACCACCTCTGGACGAGCCACCGCCAGCCCCAATCGCATTCCAGCCAGCGAATAGCTTTTTGATAAAGTTCGCGTAACGACGATATTTTCGTACTTTTTTACCAGCTCCATTGCCGACACGTCAGTGAAATCAACATAAGCCTCATCGACCACCAGAATACCAACACAACGCTCAGCTAGGTTTTCGATATAAGCGTTCTCAAAACTGAACCCGAGCGGTGCATTAGGACTGGTGAGGAAAAATATTTTTCCTGCGTAGCTTTGGGGAAAATCGGCAACCCGAAAATCTGCCGTCAACCCAAAGGTACGGACCTTCGCGCCTTGGATTTCAGCCAATGTCGCGTAGTAGGAATAGGAAGGGTGCACGTAGCCGATTTCATCCCCCTCGCCGGCAAACGCACGGATCAGGTTATTGAGCAGTTCATCTGAACCGTTCGCCATAATCACCCAGGAAGGATCAACACTGTACAATTCTGCAGCAACTCGCCTCGCCTCTTTACTTCCGGCATCAGGATATTTACGCAGGTTTTCCCCACCGTTTGCCAGCTCAGTCTGGATTGCTTCGATAACTTTTGGAGATGGTGGATAGGGGTTCTCATTGGTGTTCAACTTGATCCAACCCGGTTCATCTGGCTGAAAACCAGGAACATAAGCTGACATTTCAGCGATATTTTTACGTAGTGGAAGCATAATCAATATTCCTTCAAGATCTCATATTCAGTCGTCCGCCGAGCCGGAGTAAATCCCGCTCCACGCACCAGTTCAACAATCTCATCCTGCGACATCTGAAACGAGCAACCCGCGGCGGCGACAACATTCTCTTCCAGCATCGTGCCACCCAGATCATTGCCACCAAAGAACAAGGCCACCTGCCCCATGCGCGCACCCTGAGTGACCCAACTCGCCTGAATATTTTCGATATTATCAAGAACAATCCGGGACACGGCCAAAACTTTGAGGTACTCAATACCACTCGACGCTTCACCGCCAAGCTCCGTGTTGTCCGGCTGGAACGACCAGGGGATAAAAGCGGTAAATCCGCCGGTACGCTCCTGAATTTCACGAATCCGGAACAGGTGCTCAATAATATCTGTAGGTTTTTCCGTACTCCCGAACATCATGGTTGCCGTTGTGCGCATTCCAAGGGTATGAGCCTCTTCCATCACCCAGGCCCATTTTTTCCAGCCGATTTTATTTGGAGATATCTCCTGTCGGACCCGATCAACCAGAATTTCCGCTCCACCACCGGGAACCGAAGCCAGCCCCGCCGCTTGTAGACGCTGCAGACATTCCTGCATGCTCAAGCCAGAAAGGTTGGCAATATGAATCACCTCGGCCGGGGAAAGCGAATGGATCTGTACCTGCGGAAAGCGTTCACTCAGACTGCGGAACAACTCTTCAAACCATTCAATCTTCAGGGTCGGATGCAATCCCCCCTGCATCAACAGCTGGGTGCCATCATGATCGACCAGTTCCTGCACCTTGGCAAAAATGGTTTCATAATCGAGCAGATAAGCGTCTTCCTCGTCACCTTTACGATAAAAGGCACAGAAACGGCACTGCGACTCACAGATATTTGAATAATTGACGTTGCGATCAACAACAAAAGTCACCTGGTTTTCTGGATGCTTCTTTCGCCGGATTCCATCAGCTAGTTTCCCCGTCTTGAGAAAATCAGCTTCGGTCAACAACCACAGAGCCTCTTCGCGATTAATAGGCTGTTGCTCTGCCAACTTTTTTTCAATTTCTGCAAACATTCTCAGTAGACTCTCAACTCGTTATATAGAGTATCCCGCTCCACCGGAATTTTACCCGCCGTGCGGATCAGATTGATAATCCGCTCCTTGCCAATTTCTTGAGGTGAATCGGCTCCGGCATCATGGCCTATCTGTTCCTCAATCACGGTTCCATCCAGATCATTGACCCCAAAGCAGAGCGCCGTTTGTGCAATTTTCATCCCCAGCATCACCCAATAAGCTTTGACATGTTGAAAATTATCAAGATAGATTCGGCTGATCGCTAAAGTTTTCAGCGCATCAACTCCGCCGACCCCTTTTGCCCCCGGAACCCGGGTATTATCAGGCTGGAAAGCAAGTGGGATAAAACTTTGAAAGCCGCCGGTACGATCCTGCAATTCACGCAGACGGCGCATATGGTCAACGCGGTCAGCATAATTTTCCAGATGGCCAAACAACATCGTGGCATTACTACGTAAGCCAATATGGTGGATTTGTTCAGTAACTTCCAACCAACGTTCACCCGATATTTTTTCAGGACAGATTTTATCTCGTACTTCTTTATTGAAAATTTCAGCACCCCCGCCAGGCATGGAACCAAGGCCGGCTTCCTGCAAGGCAGTGATCACCTCAGGCACTGTAGTTCGGCTGATTTTGGCAAAATAGTCAATTTCTACCGCCGTGAAAGCCTTGATATGTAATTGCGTTGAAACCGCTTTGATGGTGCGCAACATGTCGAGATAAAAGTCAAAGGGCAAGTGAGGGTGCAAACCACCAACTGAATGGATCTCCGTAGCCCCGGCAACGACCGCTTCCTCTGCCTTTTTCCGAATCTCATCCAACGCCAAGGTATAACTGTCAGCCTCCCCTTCCCGCTTGGAAAAAGCACAGAAAATACACTGGCTAACACAAATATTAGTGTAGTTAATATGGCGGTTCACGTTGAAATAAACACGATCACCATTCTTTCGCTGATTAGCATCAGCCGCCAGCTCACCAATTGCCAGCAGATCACTTGACTCAAACAGAGCCAAGGCTTCTGCATCGCTAATACGTTGATCGTTCCTGATCTTTTCTTGTAGCTCTTGAAACAGATTTGTCATATTTGTTCCTGTCATCCCTATTCTTCTATTCCCCAGCGTTTGAACAGCCGGTGTTCAATTCCAAGACTATCTAAAACTTTGCCAACCACAAAATTTACCAGATCAGCAACTGTTTCCGGCTGCTGATAAAACCCCGGCATCGCTGGTAATATCTGTGCTCCCGCTTTGGACAACCGCAGCAGATTCTCCAGATGGATTTGGTTGAACGGAGTTTCACGGGGAACCAGCAATAATTTTTTATTTTCTTTCAAAGCAACATCGGCAACTCGTTCGAGCAGGTTATCCGACAAACCTGCTGCAATCCGACCCACCGTTCCCATCGAGCAGGGACAGACAACGACAGCTTCAGGTGCACTCGAACCACTGGCAACTGGAGCAAAAAAATCACTGAGAGCGTAATACGTTAGGTTATCATCTGCCTTGAAATATTCTTTGAGTTGCTGTGAACCTTTTTGTGGATTTTCTGAAACTTTCAGTCCAGTTTCAAAAGCCAGTACTTGCCGACCCGCATTGGTCAACAAAACAGTAACCTGCATTTCAGCACGTAACAATTCTTCAATCAGGCGCAAGCCGTAGATGGATCCAGAAGCCCCGGTTATGCCTACAATAATATTTTTCATTAGCTCCCTTAATAAAACCTTTTTTTGCCACCAAGACACCAAGAGCTCCAAGAAAGACCTTTTAGGGTTTAAAGACAAAAAAACAGATCTTGATTTTCTTGGTGCCTTGGTGGCTATCTTCGGTTTTAAAAGTTTTCAAAGTACCGCATCAATCAAAGTAAACGCAAAAATCGTCACGCTGATATAGCCATTCATATTGAAAAAAGCTGCATCCAATTTTGACAAATCATCTGGCTTGACCAGCAGGTGTTCATAAACCAACAATCCAGCCACCACAACAACTCCAGAAAAATAGATCCAGCCCAACCCACTTCCCGGCAATACCAAGAGCAGGAACAACAACATCAATCCGTGAAAAATCCGCACCAACAGAAACGATTTTTCTTTTCCCAGCTTCGATGGTACCGAATGCAGTCCGTGTTCAACATCATAATCGTAATCCTGCAGAGCATAAAAAATATCAAAACCAGACACCCAGAACAGAACGGCAATACCAAGGGAAATAACCGGCCAGCCGAGATCACCGCGCAATGCCACCCAAGCCCCAATCGGTGCGGCAGCAAGACAGATTCCTAAAACGACATGAGCCAAATGGGTAAAACGCTTACAATATGCGTAGAGGACAAAGAATCCAACCACAACCGGTGCCAACTTCAAACAGAGCGGATTCAGCATCCAGGCTGAAAAAAAGAAAATAACCAAGGCTACCAGAATAAATAGACTCGCTTCCAGGATCGATACTTTCCCGGCAGGGATATGTCGATCGGCTGTCCGTGGATTGCCAGCATCAATCTTTGCATCAATCAAGCGATTCAAACCCATTGCTGCAGTTCGCGCCCCAACCATTGCTGTACAAACCCAAAAAATCTGGCCAACTCCGGGAGGTTTTCCGCTCGCCAGGGCTGCCAAAACCACCCCCATCAGTGCAAACGGAAAAGCAAAAACAGTATGGGAAAACTTGATCATCTCCAGCAGGGTTTTGATTTTATCCAGAATCTGTACTTTATCCATTCGACCGACATCCTTTTTCATCATCAATTTACGAAGCGGATAATTTACACCCTGAGAAGTTGCGGAACAAGGTCTTTCAACCATTTGTTTCCAGCAGCAGCTCTGTTATGATCCCCTCCATGCCTGAATTTCTCACCGAGTACGGCCTCTGGTCACTTTTTTTCATCAGTTTCTGTGCTTCAACCCTGTTACCGCTGGGGTCTGAATGGTTATTGGTTGTCCTGCTTTTACAGGGAAGCAACCCGGTTGCAGCGGTTGTGATTGCCACCCTCGGAAATTCGCTTGGATCCGGAACCAATTACCTGATCGGCTATTATGGCGGCGATTGGTTGGCGGAAAAATTGCTCCGAATCGATAAAAAACAGCAATGGCGGGCTGAATCGTGGTTTAAACGTTATGGAAGTTGGTCTCTACTGCTGGCATGGTTACCGATTGTCGGAGATCCGCTCTGTCTGGTTAGCGGGATGCTTAAAACGCCGCTTATGCGCTTTTCCCTGCTGGTGACAACCGGTAAGGGGTTACGCTATTCATTTTTGACTCTGTTAACCCTGCAGGGTGTAGAACTACTCGCCTATTCTGGATCAATCTGATGCTTTACACCCCGGCATTTGCCGCCCTATTTCTTGCAAACTTATTACTGGTTGCCAGCTTCGCCTCTTTTTTTCTATTCCCTCTATTTATCACCGGGCACGGTGGTTCCCACCAGGATATTGGCATTATCATGGGTGTATTTGCGCTGGCTTCTGCGCTCTCTCGTCCCTGGATTTCAGAGATGATCGACCGGATTGGTCGCAAGCGCAGCTTTACGATTGGCTGCATCATCATGACAATTTTACCTTTGACCTATCTGATGCTGCAAGGATCGCTCTCTGATTATTACATCATACTTCTTCTCATCCGCATTATTCACGGTATTGGTCTGGCAATTTGCTTTACATCCATATTCACTTTTATTGTCGATCTAATTCCTGTCGGCCGCCTCAACGAGGGAATCGGGATGTTCGGTACCTCCGGCTTGATCGGTATGGCGATCGGCCCGTTGATTGCTGAGCCCATATTACATAACTTTGGTTTTTCCACTTTCTTTCTGACCGCTGCCGGGTTTTCCGCAACGGCCTTACTTCTGCAAATACCAGTAAAGGATCAGCACCACTTGCAACCATCAGCACAACCAGAATCTCCCTCTTTTTTCGCACTATTGAAAACACGAAAACAAATCATCTGTGGTGGCTTGGCGCTATTATTTGGTTTTGGACTGGCTGCAACTGGAAACTTCATTGCTCCGTTTGCTCAAGCACGGGAACTCAGCTACATATCGCTCTACTATGTCGCCTATTCCTGTGCGGCAGTCGGCGTACGTTTTATAGCTGGGAAGATGGCTGATCGAGTCGGTGAAAATCAGATAATTCCTTGGGGACTGGCTCTTGCGGCAGGAGGATTACTGCTGGTTCCACTGGTTCACGGCAATTTATTGTTACTTATCGTCGGATTCGTTTTTGGCATTGGTCATGGGCTGTTGTTTCCTGCTCTGAATGCCATGGCGGTGCGGGATGAACCTTATGCAGTACGTGGTAAGGTGACAGGGATTTTTACCGGCGGGATTGATACCGGAGTTTTTTGTGGCGCCTTGATTCTGGGAGTGGTCGGTGAGATTGCTGGGTTTACCGCGCTCTTTATCTGTGCCGGGCTTATTGTTCTGAGCGGGCTCTATCTGTTTCGCTTGAAACCTACTTACAATTAGACCCTAACCCTACTTCGTCAGCTGCTGCATCATCAGGTCAGCCAGGCCGATCCCACCATGCTGGGCGGTAATCTTTGCGGCTTCCATATCCTGTAGCTGCGCATAAACATCATCAGCATTGCCGCGCTGAATCAGGCCATCATCGGGAACAGTTTTACGCATTTCTTTATACATCTGCTGAATGAAAATTGCTTCAAACTGCTGTGCAGCTTCTTTCAGTTTTTGAGGATCTTGTCCTTTGTGGGCTTTGGGTGCCTGAGTTGTCGCCTGGCTGAATAATTGAGCTGAATCGACTCGCGACTCCATTACAACACCACCAGATCTGCATACAGCGCTCCAGAAGCCTTAATCGACTGAAAAATTGCAATCAAATCGCGTGGAGTCGCACCAATTGCGTTCAGTGCCGCCGCAACCTCACCAATACTGACCCCCTGTTCCAGTACGACCAGATTGCCTGCCTCCTCAACGACACCGATATCGGTTTCCGGGGTAACAACGGTCTCCCCTTCCGAAAATGCATTTGGTTGCGAAACGTTGCTCTGTTCGCTGATTATCAAGTTGAGATTACCGTGAGAAACCGCAACGGTGGATATTCTGACCCCTTCACCCATAACGATAGTTCCGGTCTTTTCATTCACAACGATTCGAGCCAGAGTATCTGGAATAACCGTTAAATGTTCCAGCTCAGCAACAAATTCAACAACTCTATCCTGATAAGCTTCTGGTACTGTAACCTGCATTTGCCCAGCATCAAGGGAACGAGCCGGGGTACCACCAAAGTGTTTATTAACTGCTTTACTCATCCGCGACACTGTAGTGAAATCAGATTCTTTCAAGCGATAATTCAACTCAGATTCTTCACCAAAAGCAAAGGGAACTTCTCGTTCAACTAATGCTCCATCCGGGATTCTACCAGCGGTCGGATGATTTTTCTGAACCTTGGCTGCCTTACCACCAAATGCCAACGAACCAACGACCAAAGCCCCCTGAGCAACCGCATAATATTTTCCATCTGCAGCTTTTAGCGGAGTCATCAGCAGAGTTCCTCCAGCCAGATTGTCCGCATCGCCAACGGAGGAAACCGACACATCTATAGCATTCCCAGCTCGGGCGAATGCTGGAAGTTCTGCTGTCACAACAACGGCAGCCACATTGTCTACCTTGACTGTATCAGGATTGACGGTCACACCGAGGCGTTCCATCATGCTGACCAGCGACTGAATGGTAAATCGGGTACTGGCACTATCACCGGTTCCATTGAGGCCAACCACCAGACCGTAACCGATCAACTGATTGGAACGCACCCCCTCCAACTTGGCTAGTTCTTTAATTCGGGATGCCTCTGCAGTGGAAAGGAGAACCACTCCCCAGAAGATCAGCAAAAGGATAATTATTTTATGGGTAGAATCTTTCATATCAATACTCCCAGATCAGGGTGTTAGGCTCTTAGCTAACGGCCTAAAAAGCTTCAGCCTGATTTTGCTTATTTTAGAATGGCCAGACTTGGTCTAATGCTCTCACCAACCAGCCCTGCTGCTGCTTATCACTTATGACCCCTTCACCAACGTAGGCAATTCGGGCATTGAGGATATTTTTTGAATCAACAATATTACGTGGTGACACATCTGCCGAACGAACAATCCCGCTGAGTTTAACAATCTGCATCTCGTTATTCACGGTGACAGTTTTATTCCCCTCGATCTTCAAGTTACCGTTGGGCAGAACTTCAATCACTTGGGTCGTGAGGGTTGCAGTTAAAGTTTCTTTACGTGCCGTCTTCCCTCCACCTTCAAAATCATTATTTGTTGTTGCACTAATCAAAGAAGCATTATCGATCGCATCATTGCCCAGTTGGCCGATATACTTTTCCAATCCAAGAAGGTTTGTAATACCTGCAGACATAGTACTTGTGCGGTCAGTTTCCGTCGTTGCTTCCTTGCTTGCACTCGCATTTTCGATGATCACCACCGTAATGATATCGCCAACAGTACGGCCCTTCATATCAACAAACATTCCACCACGGCTTTCTGTCCAGAGAGAGCCAGCCGTCTGTGGTGGGGCGGGTTCATTTATCACCGGGACAATCGGTTCAACGTCACTTAAATCAACCCGGGATGCCGGCCCGGCACAAGCACTCAGAAAGAGAATAATCAATATTAATAAAAACGTATTTTTCACCATTTCAAAACTCCACTTTTACCAGCCCGGGGGCTACTACTTGGCAAAGAACTTCTTTATGGGAATTACTATTCATCACCCTAATGGCCTCACCGGTGCGGCCATCCTGCTTTGCTTCCCCTGCTGCTGTGAGCATTAAACCGTGGCTGCGTGCCTGGATAATGACTCGCTCTCCCCGCTTAATAACCGGGGGAAACTCAACCTGATTTCGCTGTAATGGTTCACCCAAACGAACTGAACGCTTCAACCGTTTGCCGACAACATCCGCCGCCGAAAAGATCGGTTCTTTCAAACGGCTGATATCCTGATAGCGCAGTTCAACATCATCGCTATCAAGAATAGTTCCACGGCGCAAAGATCCGGTAATAACGGCAATTTCAGCCAAGGCTTCCAATTCAACTCGCACCGATTGATTACTGATGATTCGCCCGTCAACCCGGGTCATCAGGGTCATGCGACGGCTACCGATAGTACCTGGCTTGGCGGGAACCACTTGATGGTTAATCCGTCCTGCCGGAACCTGGTAGGCCTTGGGTAAGGTCATCGACTTAAAGCGAAGATCAACATGCGGTAACAACATCGATTGCTCAGCCAAATAATCGCTAAGTATCTGCTCCATTTCTTGCTGTTCAATCAACTGACTGGTTTTAGCAGTGGATTGTCCTGTTGCCCCATAAACCACGAGCGGAGTTGATAAAATAAGAAATAGACACAGCAGATATTTCATTTTTTTATCCTTTAGCGGACCAGTTGAGTGGTCATCTGCAACATTTCATCTGCGGTTTTAATTGCCTTGGAATTAACTTCGTAAGCGCGTTGCCCGGCGATCATATTAACCATCTCTTCCATAATGTTGACATTGGAGCCTTCCAGAAATCCTTGTGACAGGGTTCCGAAACCTTCTTCACCGGGGGTACCCGCAAGCGGCGCACCAGTTGTTGGAGTTTCCGCGTAGAGATTACGACCCAGGCTGCTCAATCCAGAAGGATTGCCAAACCGAATCAACTCAATATTTCCCACCTGAGTTGAGGTGCTTTCCCCATCCAGAAGAACATCAACGGTGCCACCACTACCGATGGAAATTGAAGTGGAACCTTCAGGGATGACAATTTCCGGGACGATTGGATAACCATCAGAAGTGACCAGTCGGCCGGTACTGTCTTTTTTCATTGCTCCAGAACGGGTGTAAGCCTCGCTGCCATCGGGAAGATTGACCTGAAAAAAACCGGGACCTTCAATCGCCATATCTAGTTCATTTTCGGTCTGTTGAAAATCGCCAGTGGTAAACACTTTCTGCACGGCCGCGACTCTGGAGCCGAGGCCAACCTGAACACCAGTCGGAACTTCACCACCATCGACACCGGTTCCTGCCGCACGACTGGTTTGATAAAGAATATCCTGAAAGTCAGCTCGACTCTTTTTAAAACCGGAGCTGTTCACGTTAGCCAGGTTGTTAGCGATAACATCCATATTGACTTGTTGTGATTGCATCCCGGTTGCTGCTGTCCAAAGTGCTCTGATCATATTATACTCCTTTTTTCTGGTATGCCTTATGCCTTAAAATACCTATTGAACCAGGCCGATTTCCGCAGCCTTGGCACCCATATCGCTGTAAATTTTCAATGCTTTTTGGGTTGCTTCAAATGCCCGTAGATTTGAGGTCATCCGTACCATAGTTTTCATCATGTCAATATTGGATGCTTCAAGGTTTTTTTGCACGATCTGCGGATCGGTGTGCAGCTCCGGTTGCGTATCATCAATTGGCTGAAACATTTCACCACCGGCCCGTCGTAAAATCGAAGTATCGGCAAACTGGAACAGGCCAACCTGTCCAATTCTTTCCTGACCCGCCCAGATCGTACCATCCGGTCCAATATCGACATCAAGATGTGGCAGGATAATCTCTCCACCACCAGCTCCCATCACTGGTAATCCATTGGTATCGACCAACTGCCCCTCACCGTTAAGCTGAAAATTCCCCTTACGAGCATAACCGAAGTTGCCATCTGGACGCTGAATTTGAAAAAAACCATCGCCATTAATCGCCAGATCCAGAGGGTCACCACTAAATTCAATGTGTCCGGGAGTAAAGTCGATTTCCTGCTCGGTCAAACGACTATAATTGGTTCCCTTGGTTGCCAGACCTGATGTCGCTTCACCAAGTTTGGCCTCAAAAGTCACCATCCCTTTTTTATAACCAGGAGTTTTTGCCGCAGCCAGATGTTCACTGATGTTTTCCAACATCTGCATCCGCGCTACTGCTCCTGAAATTGCTCCATATTTACCGCTTGACATCTTGCATCTCCTCTTTTAACCGATGTCTGCTTGTCGACTTGCCAACCATAAATCTTTAACTCTCCACCCGCTGTTTCAACTGCGCCAACTGGAGCAGTTGTTCAACTTCTAGCGGAGCCATCTGCAATGCTGCGGCAATCTCTTTTGCATCGACTCCCTGATTAGCCAGAGCAGCAACATAACGATATTTTTCAGCACTGCTCCGGGGAACTTCAACTGTTTTTTGTTCCCTCTCAGCTTGATCCAGACTGGTTGAAAAACTTGGCTTCTGCTTAGTCTCTATTTCTTGTAATTCCTGCCGCAGTTCGTTCAGCTTCCGACCCAGCTTTCCAGAGACCCGTAATTGCCAGAATCCTAGCAGTAGCGCCAGCAGCGCAATCGATCCGATCAACAACAATGGAAGTTGTCCGGAGACCATCGCTAGTCCTCCGAATGCAGGGCGTTGATACTGCGCTTCATTTTAATTTTGAGTTTTCCCAAAGCTTGACTATGTAATTGGGAAATGCGCCCTTCCGAAAGCTCAAGAACCTCAGAAATTTCTTTTTGTGACAGCTCTTCATAATAGAGAAGAGCTACGACCAGGCGCTCTTTTTCGGAGAGTTGCTCTAAATATCCCGCCAGTTCACCAGTCAGCTCATTTGCCTCCATCCGCTCCTGAACACTGGCTTGTTTGCTATCTTCAAGGTTATCGATGAAGGTTTTTCCTGAATCTTCGTCATTATCGAGACTTTCATTCAAGCTGATTGTCCCGAGCTGACTGACCTGAAGTTGTAATTCACGAAAATTATCCAGGCTCATATCCAGCTCTTCCGCCAGTTCCGGATCTTCAGGGGCACGACCGAGTTTTTTTCCTAAAGAGTCCGTCACTTTAGATAACCGCGATTGCTTTTCTCGTAAGGATCTGGAAAACCAGTCCATGCGCCGCACTTCATCAAAGACAGCACCACGGATTCTCCGTTCAGCAAAAGTTTTAAACAACACACCACGGCGTGGATCAAAACGATTGGAGGCATCCATTAACCCCATCAGGGCAGCACTGCGGATATCGTCACGGCTAACAAAGGCAGGAACCTGGGACATCATCCGATCAACCAGAAAGTCGACCAGAGATAGATGAGATTCAATCATCTTCTCCCGTTCTGCAGGTCCTGGCGGACCATAGCCGTTACTGAAAGTCATCAACTCGCCTCCGTACCAACCCCGAGAAATTGCTTCCAGAAAAATTGCAGGGTTCCCTGCGCCTGATTATCAGATGGGGTATCAATCAAGTTGTCCGCTAAGGTGTTAAAAGCTTTTGCGACTTTGTGATCGGGGAAGAGATCAACCATCACCTGCTGCTGGCGTACCGACTCATGCATTTTTTTGTCAAAGGGGATACAACCAAGGTAGTCGAGAAAAATATCAAGATAACGTCCAGAAACCATTGTCAACTTCTCAAAGACATCCAACCCCTCATCCAACCCTCGAACTGAATTAACCGCCAAGAGAAAACGCTTTTGGTGATATTGAGTTGAAAGGAGTTTCATCAGAGCATAGGCATCGGTAATAGCCGTTGGTTCCGGGGTCGTTACCACCAGAATATCCTGAGCGGCAACATTGAAATAAGTGACATTGTCGGAGATTCCCGCTTCGGTATCGATCAAGACCACATCAAAATGTTCTTCGAGGGCATCGAGTGAATCAATCAGCCGCATCTTCAATTGGCCATCAAGACGGGTATACTGTTGGACACCAGATCCGGCGGGAAGAATTTTCAAACCATAAGGACCTTCAACCATCACCTCTTCCAAGGTACGCTCACCGTTGAAAAAATGGTTGAGGTTATATTCTGGGGAAATACCAAGCACGACATCAATATTTGCCAACCCAAGATCGGCATCGATAACCAGAACCTTTTTCCCCTGTTTAGCTAAAGAAACAGCAATATTTGAAACGACAGCTGTTTTACCAACGCCCCCCTTGCCGCTGGTAATTGACAGAACCCGGGTTGCCGGCATCTGTATTTCAGCTGCGGTCTCATCGAGTTGCTCCCGCATATTGCGTAGGGTTCCTGCCTGATCTATGGTTCCGTTCATCATACTGCCACCTTCCGTAATTCTTCAGCTGTCCCCATCACCAGTTCAGCAACTATTTTTGGTTCTGCCCGCAGCAAATCTTCAGGAACCTGTTGACCATTGGTCAGGTAAGCCAGCGGGAGATTGCTTTGAATCGGCACATTGATCAGCGCGGCACAACGATCGGTTTCATCTATTTTAGTGAAAATCAATCGGGACAGGGGAAGGGAACTGAAAGATTCCAGGGTCTTCTGTTGCAAACGCTCTTCGGTGGGAGCTGCCAGCACCAGACAATTTTCAACCTTTGAGCCTTTACCGAGAAACTGGTTCAATTCCTCAATTTGAGCCTGATTGCGTGGACTTCGGCCAGCAGTGTCAATCAGAATAAGATCTTTATCACGATGACGGCGGAAAGCTTCCTGCAGCTGTTCTGGCGATATGACAACTTCGACCGGTAGCCCCATAATCTCACCGTAGACTTTTAGCTGCTCAACCGCTGCAATCCGGTAAGTGTCAATAGTAACCAACGCAACTCGTGCTCCACTTTGGGTGATTGCTTCTGCTGCCAGCTTGGCAATTGTGGTGGTTTTTCCAACGCCAGTTGCACCGATCAGAGAAATGCGTTTCTGCGGATCGCCCGGTGACCAAAGAGGTCCAGTGGTCTGCACCAGTTTGGCGATTGTTGCCGTCAAAAACTCACGACATTGTTCCGGCTCCTGGCGTTGTCGTTCATTCATCTGTGGCGTAGCAAAACGGGCAATTGTTGCAGCGGCTTCCCGGCTGATACCTCGCTCCACCATTAGATCTTCAAGGGATTGCCTGGCAGAGGGTTTCAATTGAGCTAGCGATGCGACTTGTTGTGGACTCATTTCCTGAGGCGGTTGAATCTGTTGCGGAGCTGGACGAACTACTGATTCAATCTGCTTCTCCTGTTGTGCTTGCGCCAATTGCTGCATCAGTTCCTTCAGCTGATTTATCTCAGCCTGCAGTTGGTTGACATTCTGGGCTTCCAGTTGTGACCGCAGTTGACGAACCTCATCTTCAAGTGGATTACTTTTTACTTCTATCTTTTGACTGGTCGCTGCTTCTGACAAAGAGACTTGCTCATCTTCCAAGGTCTCTACCCGGCGACCGTAAGCTGTGGGAACCCTCCCTAGAGTTGCTGGTTTTGGTTCAACATTCGGCACCGCTTTGCGAAAGCCATTTTTCATTGCCGGTGACTCGATTGCTGCAGTCACTTCAATGATCTGCCTGCCAAGGACACCCAACCCTTTTTTCCCCAGGGTTCGGGTTGATAAAATCAACGCCTCAGAACCGAGAGCTTGTTTTACCTGTTTGAGGGCAGACGCCATACTTTCCGCTTCAAATTTTTTAACCAACATCGACAGTCACCGTTCCTATTGACCTCACCTTCAAATGAGGTGCGATCTCGTTGTGAGAGATAATTGCCAGACTCGGCAGGTAGCGTTCGGTCAACCTTTTGACATGGAGTCGGATTGCTGGCGTACAGAGTAATACCGGAGTTGCACCGGCAGCATTCTGTAGTGCCTTGGTCAAACTGTTGATCAACCCCTGAGCAAAACCAGGCTCCAAAGCCAGGTAGGCTCCTTGTTCTGTGCTGTGCAGCGCTTCCTGAATCTGCGTTTCAACATTCCGATCAAATGTCATCACTTCTAATACCTGCCCATCATCGCTATAACTATTACTGATCGAACGAGCCAATATGGCACGTACATTTTCAGTCAGTTGATCAGGGTCTTGCACAACTGGTGCCCAATCGGCCAAAGTTTCTAAAATAGTTCTAAGATCCCGAATTGAAACCCCTTCGCGGAGTAAATTCTGCAGGACCCGCATCACCACACCAAGGCTTAGAAGAGCTGGAACCAGTTCTTCCACAAGTTTCGGATACTCATTGCCCAAGTTATCCAGTAAATTCTGGGTTTCCTGGCGTCCAAGCAACTCATGTCCATGGGTTTTAATCAACTCACTCAAGTGGGTTGCCACAACGGTGGTGTTATCAACAACGGTATAACCGGAAATCTGCGCACGTTCCTTTTTATCCTCAGAAATCCAGACGGCGGGTAAATTAAAGGCAGGTTCAACTGTTTCAACACCCTTGATGACCTCAGTTGCAGTACCGGGGTTCATCGCCAGAAAGTGTCCGGGAAGGAGTTCTCCACCACCGATTTTCACCCCCTTGAGGACAATGGCATATTCGTTTGGTTTGAGCTGCAGGTTGTCCTTGATATGCACCGGTGGAACAATGAAGCCCATATCGAGGGTAAACTGTCGCCGAATTGATTTGATCCGGGGCAACAGTTCTCCGTTCTGGGCAGTATCAACCAGCGGAATCAGCCCATAGCCAACTTCCATCTCCAGCAGGTCAACAGACAACATCTGTTCATAATTTTCTTCTTCCAGTAACTTGGGTGCTGGAGCGTCATCAAGCTCTTTCTGTTCACTTTCCTGAGTCTGAGTTTTTTGTACCTGCCAGGCAATCCCGGCAACAACCATTGAGAGAATGAAAAAAGGCAGTTGTGGCAACCCTGGAATCAGAGCGAACCCAAATAGAATTCCTGACACCACCCACAGAGCTCGTGGATGAATCGTGAATTGACGCTTAATTTCAGTGCCAAAATCACCATCCCCAGCGGTTCTGGTCACCATGATACCGGCGCCAGTCGAAATAATCAGAGCCGGAATCTGGCCAACCAAACCATCCCCAACCGTTAAAATGGTGTAGTTAGCAGCAGCTTCGGCCATCGGCATCCCTTTTTGCATCACCCCAATGATAAAGCCAGCACCAATATTGATCAGAGTAATAATGATCCCGGCAATAGCATCCCCTTTGACAAACTTACTGGCACCATCCATTGCGCCATAAAAATCTGATTCAGCGGCAATTTCCTTACGCCGTGAGCGGGCTTCTTCATCACTGAGCAGGCCAGCGTTCAGATCAGCATCAATCGCCATTTGCTTACCCGGCATCGCATCCAGAGTGAAACGGGCGGCAACTTCAGCAACCCGTCCGGCACCTTTGGTAATAACCATGAAATTGATGAGCACCAGAATCGTGAAAATGACCACCCCAACGACATAGTTTCCACCCACAACAAACTGACCGAAAGATTGAATCACACTGCCGGCGGCTGACGGACCCTCATCACCATGTAAAAGAATCAGCCGGGTTGAGGCAACATTGAGAGAAAGACGAAACAGGGTTGTGATGAGCAAGACACTCGGAAAGATGGCAAAATCGAGAGCCCTCTGAGTGTAGAGAGTAATAATCAGAATCAACAATCCAATGGTGATATTCAAGGATAGAAAAATATCGAGCAGCATTGGCGGTACCGGTAATATCATCAACATCAAAATCAGTACCAGACCAACTGCAACTAACACATCACTCCGCAATAGTGCTTCTCGCCAGCGATTGTTGATAATTCCGTCTATTGTTGCCATGTTTTCTCCATCAAGACTGAATTCTGACAGGGGTCTGTCAAGCTTTTGGCTTAAGAAAAACCCCTGTAAATTCAATTTAAATTATTTTAAACTATAAATATCAATGAGTTAACTCTTCTTCAAACCATAAACATAGGCCAAAAGTTCAGCCACAGCGGTAAACATTTCTTCGGGAATTTCATCCCCTACCTCTTGCCTGTACAAGGCTCGTGCCACCGGCTTGTTTTCGATGATAGGAACTTGATGTTCACGAGCGATTTCACGGATTCTAAATGCCAAATGGTCAGCACCTTTAGCGACGATCTTGGGGGCATCCATTTCACTGCGTTGATAAGAAATGGCTATCGACAGATGAGTTGGATTGGTCACAATGACATCTGCATTGGGAACTTCTGCCATCATTCGTTTACGTGCCATCTCCTGCTGTACTGACCGCACCCGGGCTTTCAGTTGCGGATCTCCTTCGGTCTCTTTGAACTCTTCTTTTATTTCCTGCTTGGTCATCTTCATCTTCTGTTCCATTTCATAGCGGGAAAAAGCAAAATCAATCGCTGCCAGAGCAATCATGATTCCACAAGTTTTCCCGATAACCAAAAAGGCAACCTGGGCAAGAAAAATCAGCGTCTGGTTCAAATCAAGCAGTGCTAGAGTAAGAGCTGTATCAAATTCATTGGCGACAGTTCTATAGGCGACAAAAGCAATCAGCGATATCTTCGCCAGAGACTTAACCAATTCGACAGCGGATCGCTTGGAAACAAATTTTGCCATCCCTTTAATCGGATTGAATTTACTCAACTCGGGCTGAAAAACCTTGGTCGACAAAAGGGGGCCAACTTGAAGAAATGAAGAGAAAAAGCCAACCAGCATCGTCAGCAGAAAAATCGGCCAGAGGAGCTTTCCCATCACGACACCCATCTCCCAACCCAGACTGACAACTTCCAGTGGGGTTGCCCGAAAATCTGTCATCATCCGTAATAGAGCTGAAAACATTTTTTCCAGATCAGTCCAGAAACCGCTGGCATAAAAGACCCAGAACAATAGCGACAAGGTCAGCAACGCCGCAGTGGCAACCTCTTTGCTTTGAGCAACCTGACCCTTTTCACGAAAATCCTGGCGCCGCTTTGCCGTTGCTTCTTCGGTCCGTTCTTGACCTGAGTCTTCAGCCATCTATTGGCTTCTCCCGACTATCGAGAAAGACATAGCAGTAAAGCTGCTATCTCTTCTCAAGATCCTTAGTGAGCTATTATTTAAAAGTTAATGACAGAATTTTGGCTAATGTCGTTAAAAAAACTACATAAAGCTGAAGAGACGCAAGAATCGTTCCGGGAGTGAGAAAAATTCTTCACGAAGAAGACTTGTCACCACACCAAAGGTCAAACCCATAACGATAAAGGAGATGCCGATATTGACAGGAAACGAGATCATGAACACATTGAGTTGAGGGAAAACCCGCGACATAATTCCAAGGGTCAAGGTGGATAGAATCAAAAGTGCCAGAATTGGCGCCACCAGCCGAACACTTAAGATCAGGGAATGGTTTGCCACCTCGACAATCATTGGAATAGCGCCACCCGACAAGTTTAAACTTCCGGGTGTCAACATTTCAAAAGAGGAGACAATTGCTTCAAGAAAGAGATGGTGGACATCGAGAGAAAGAAACAAAAGAATAGCAAATATTCCCTGAAATCGAGAGATCAGGGCAACTTGTGATTGGGTTGTCGGGTCAAAAATATTGGCGGCGGCAAACCCCATCTGGTAACCAATCAGAGAACCTGCGAATTCCGCTGCCATGAACACTAATTGAGCTAAAAATCCAACCAATAATCCAAGAATCACTTCAGAGGCAATCAATATCCCCAATCCCAGGGGAGAAAAAGTTTCTGCGGGGATAAAGTCTTTGACCACCGGATAGGTCAGCATCGCAAACAATACTGCAACTCCAAGCCGCAGCTGTGGTGGAATCTGTCCACCACTAAACACTGGGATAGCAGCAAACATCGCTGCGACCCGTGCCAGGCAGATCAGAAAACCCTGAATTAAAGGGAGAGATAAATCTGGTAAATCCATCGGTGATCCTGATCAGGGACCGATAGTCGGTAGTTGATCGAAGATAGTGATTAAAAAAGCGGTGGATTTTTGCAGAATCCAGGGGGCAAAAATCAGCAGGGTGACAAACACCCCGACAATTTTAGGGATGAAGGTCATAGTCTGTTCGTTAATCTGGGTGGCTGCCTGAAAAATACTGATCACCAAGCCAATGCCCAGTGCCGCGAGAAGCATGGGAGCGGCACACATCAAAGTCGTTTCAATAGCCTGTCGACCAATACTGACAACATATTCAGGGGTCATAAAAAATCCTTTAGGTTGATAGGCTGAAGGTTAAAGGTTGAAGGGTGCTAGCATGTCTAGACACCTTCAGCCTAACAGCCTTCAGTCTGCCTTTACTGCCTCTCCTATCCAAAACTTTTAACTAATGAACCAATCACCAGCGACCATCCATCTACTAAAACGAAAAGAAGTATCTTGAACGGGAGGGATACAATAATCGGTGGCAACATCATCATCCCCATTGACATCAAAATCGAAGCAACAATCATATCGACCATCAAAAAAGGGACAAACAGAAGAAAACCCATCTGAAAAGCACGTTTCAGTTCTGAAAGCATAAACGCCGGAATCAGAGTCATCATGGAAATATCAGCCTGGTTCTCCGGTTGCGGTGATTTGGAAATATCAACCAACAGTTGCAGATCCTTCTCCCCAACCTGGGAAAACATAAATTTACGCATTGGCTGCAGCGCCTCTTCTAAGGCTTTTTCCTGACTGATCTGTTTGTTCAGATAGGGCTGTAACGCTTGCTCATTGATCTGGTTGAAAACCGGTGCCATAACAAAAAAGGTCAAAAACAACGCCAGACCGATCACAATTTGGTTGGAAGGAGCAGACTGGGTTCCCAGGGCCTGACGCATGAACGATAGAACAATGACAATCCGGGTAAAGCCCGTGGTCATTAACAGGATCGCTGGAGCAACGGAAAGAATCGTCAGAACAACCAGAATTTGGAGTGCGGTGGAAACTTCTCCCGGATCAGTAGCCTCCCCAATCCCAACGGTAATTGTCGGTAACCCTGCAGCATAAGCGCTAAAAGGGAGCAACAAACACAGCAATAAAAAAGCCAGTTTCAGCTTCATGATTGCTCCCCTTCCACCTGCTGCAAGGTTTCAGAAAATTTGTCGCCCGATGGCACTTTACTTAGATATTCGATTCGGTCGTTACTCATTCCAAGAAGCATCTCTTCTCCACGAACTTTAACTACGCAAAGAAATTTTCGCCCCCCTAAAGGTCGTGTTTCTAACACTTGGATTAAACCATTTTTTTTCTGTGGCAACACACGAAAGCCTTTACGACTGGCAGCATAAAGCAGCAGCAGGATCCCAATCACAACGGCAAATGCAGCTACCATTTTCAGGGAAGATCCAAGCAAGCTTGGTTCAGCTATCGTATCGGCAGCAAAAACTGGCTGAGCGACAAACACAAATAAACATGCTAACAGACGCATAAATCAGCCTAATTTTTCAATTCGCTCTGCGGGGCTGACCACATCGGTCAATCGCAAACCAAATTTTTCATTGACGACAACGGCTTCACCGCGCGCAATAAGGCGTGAATTGACATAAAGATCTAATGTCTCGCCCGCCAGCTTATCAAGTTCAACCAGTGATCCTTCCTGCAACTGCAACAGATCGCGAACCAGAATACGGGATCGACCAACTTCCACTGAAACTTCCAGGGGGATATCAAGCAGCAGATCAATTCCGCGCTCGTCAAAACCACTTTTGGGAGCAGCAGCGTCTATAGATTGTCCATTTTCCAGATTTGTATCACTCATCATCTATCCTCCGTTGGGAACCCGCCCCATAATACGAATTGCTTTTTTAGCCCCCTGAACCCCAGCCATACCAAAAAACTTCGGCCGTTTTTCTATCATAACTTTCAGTGGAGCATCTGCCTTGCATCCAAGGTCAATAACATCCCCGACTTGGAAATTTAAAATGTCTCGAACCCGCAACGATAAGGTTGCCAGCTGGGCTTCAAGTTCAACCTCCATATGATCTAGTTCGTCGAAAACCAGCGATTGCCACTTACTGTTCTTCATCGCACTGGCCGGAACAGCCTTAATTTGCTGTTTCTTCTGCAGTGGTTCTAATGCGGTATGGGGAATGGCCAGGGTGATATCCCCTTCAAGATTATCGATAGTAACTTTGAACCGCGCTGCCACAACACCAACTTCAGGGGTGACAAAATTAAGTAGGCGCAGGTTACTAACGACCTCAATAAGAGACGCTTTGATTTCCTGCAGCTGTAAAAACCCTTTGTTCAACTCCGGGCAACCTGAACTAATAACATCACGAATAACATTCAGCTCAATAGCGCTCATCCCCCGGCTGGGAACCAGAGCCTGATCATCTGATGTTCCACCGAGAACCATTTCAACCAGGGAGAAAGAGAGTTGTTCGTCAAAAATCAGCAAACCACCTCCATTTAGGGGTTCTAGCTGCAGTACCCCAATGGCTCCACGCCCGGACAAGCGCTGTAATAGAGCATCAAAGGACATCGACTCCATCGCTTCAAGTTTGATATGGACGGAACGCTGAAAGCGGGTTGATAGTGAAAGAGCATAGTTCCGCGCGAAACTGTCAAGAATCAGATCATAATTTTTGAGTTTCCACCCTTCGGCACCATTGGCCTTAAACAAATTGCAGGTTTCTGCCGCAGAAGAACCGGTCGTCCCCAATCCTGGGTCAGATTCCGAACCAACAGATTCAATATCGACATCACCGTGTCTGACGGCCGATAGAAGGTCGGAAATCTCTTCTTTACTGAGTATCTTTTCCACGCCGGAACCCTTTATTGATGCACACACCAGTCGTTAATGGGTAAACCATTTTCTACTGGACAACAAAATCGGTAAAATAGATTCGTTTAACCTTGCCTTGAAGCAGGAGACTGTTGATTTTATTAATTAATTCTGCACGCAACTGAATTTTTCCCTGTAGATCACTTAATTCCCCGAAAGTCTTATTACCAACCAGCAGCAAAACAGCGTCCTTAACCTGCGGCATCCGCTGGCTAAGTTCCATCGAGGCTTCTTCACCATCAACTTCAATGGTGATTGCAGCCTTGAGATAGCGGCTTTCCTGATCATCCATAATATTGACAATAAAACTGTCGATCGTGACCATCGGACCAACCTGGTTAGCCTGTTTTTCCAATTCAGCTTGTTCCTGCTCTGGAGAAATTTTTTCCTCTTTTTCTCCACCGAGAAAGAAATAAGCACCGGCCCCTCCACCGATCAGTAAAACCAGAACTGCGACAATGATGATCAATTTCTTTTTTGATCCGCCACCACCCTCTTCAGACTCTTCAGTCGCTTCGTTTTTTGCCATCGTTTTACCCTTCCTTTTATATTTCTATAATCTTTTTATACTGTCAAAATGGAGACTGATCTTTAGCATCCAACAGGTAGGGAAGCTCTTGATCCGGGTCACCCTGGCTTTCCAGCACAAATTCAACCCGTCGATTCAATTCCCGCTCCCGCTCACTGGCATTAGGAAACAGTGGCTTTTGCGAACCATAACCGGTCGCCGACATTCTGCTCAGCGGAACTAACTGATTTGTCGCGAGGAAACGTAATACAATGACCGCACGGTTCACAGAGAGATCCCAGTTATTCATTTCATCACCAAGATCATCCGTATGTCCTTCTATTTTCAGATTCAGCGGTAATGGACGAACCAGTTCTGCAACTTTTCTCAGGATCGGTTCCGCTTCTGGTTGAAGATACCTCTGTGCAGATTTAAACAGCACGGCTTCATCAATCCTCAGAACAACGGCGCCACGATCCTTTACCAGCTTGATTTTTTTGTTCAACTTCAATTCACGTAATTTGGTTTTTAAACGCCGGTAAACCTGTGAGGTGAAATCATCATTGACCGGTGAAAAAGTCACAACTTTAGGCTGAGTAATTTCGGTTTTATCGCTGCTACCCATAACCCCGAATGCTCCCGACAGAGAATCACTTGCTTGTTGAAATTTCACCACATCCATATTGGCCATTGACAACATCAAGACGAAAAATGTCAGCAGCAGGGTCACCATATCACTGAAGGTGACTATCCACATGGGCGCGCCAGCTGGGGGACATTTATGCTTTTTCTCCATGGTCAGTCCCCCTTAGTTGAAGTTACTCAGACGTTCTTTGGGAGAAACAAAAGCATGCAGGCGCTGTTCCATCAAGCGCGGGTTTTCACCTTCTAAAATCGCCTTCATCCCTTCAGTTACCAGAGTTTTATTTAAAACTTCACTTTTCGAACGAATCTTTAACTTTCCAGAAATTGGGTTGGCAATAAGATTAGCAATAACTGCTCCATAAAAAGTTGTCAGCAACGCCACTGCCATTGCCGGCCCAATAGAAGATGGATCACTCATGTTTTGCAGCATCTGGACCAGACCGACCAGAGTACCGATCATCCCCATTGCCGGAGAATATGCGGCAATTGTGGCAAAGATATCGGCACCCTTCTCGTGCCGCTCCATGACATATTCAATTTCTTTTTCCAGCATATCTTTAAGAGCTTCCGGTTCCTGACCATCAACTGCCATCTGTAGCCCTTTAAGGAAAAACTCATCATCAATCTCATTCATCACCGCTTGTAACGAAAGGATCCCTTCTTTACGTGCTTTCCCCGCATAGGTAATCAGCTTTTCAATCGTATCAATAGGAGAGTGAGCTTTGTGAAAAAAAGCTTTGCGGGCAACATTGAAAGCCCCGAGGATATCACCAAAAGGAAAATGCACCAGCACGGTGCCTGTGGTTCCGCCAAGAACGATTATCATCGAAGCAATATCGACAAAAATCATCAGAGAACCACCCTGAAGAATGGCAGAAAGTACCAACCCAATGGCTGCCAGCAAACCGATAATTGTTGCGAGATCCATATTTGTCCTCTATCTCATTTTTATTCAGCCGTAAATTTTTATCCCACCCATGAACTTCCAACCGGGCGAAAGATTTCAAAAATTATGACTTTCGGATGACTAAACTTAGTATCGACTAACTGTCAAGCAGGTTACGTGCCATTTTAATGGAATATCCTAATAAATTTAAAGCCAAATAAACTCAGCTACTTATGCGTCATAAAAATAAACATTGGTCCAACAAAGAATGCCGCCACTGAAAAACAGGGCGGCATTCTTTGTTATGTCATGATTTTGACCTACTAGAACTAACGTTTCAGATTGATAACTTCTGCCAACATTTCGTCAGTTGTGGTAATCGTTTTTGAGTTGGCTGAAAACCCCCGTTGGGTGGTAATCATTTTGACAAACTCCTGAGCCATATCAACGTTCGAGAGCTCCAGAGAATTGGTAAAGATATTCCCTACCCCTGATCCGATCGTACCAACAACCGGAGCACCGGAACCGGTGCTCTGGGCATACATATTACTACCAATCTTGGTCAAGGAACTCGGATTGGTGAATTTCGCCAATGGAATACGCATCAATTCACGTGGTGCTCCGTTGGAAAAATTACCGACGACGTTACCAAATTCGTCAACACTCAATTGAACCAGGGTACCAGTCCCGAAACCATCCTGTTCCTGTGACACAACCACTGAGGGGCTTGCATATTGACTGGTCTGCATATCAATAGAAACCTGCTGGGTCTGAACAGAACCATTAATCCAATCCAAAGTCCCGGCAGTTGTCGTTGCAGTGGGTCGTGGTAATATAGGGTCACCAGCAGCATCGTATATTGGACTCCCATCAATGCTAAACAAATTACCACTTGAATCAAACACCAAAGCTCCGCCACCAACAACCTCCAACTGACCGGTAGTCCCACCTGTCACTTCTCCACCATCGACAACCGTATTCCAATCCCAGTTTTGATCTGAGGTTTTAGTAAAATAGGTGGTCATCAGATGGGTACTGCCCAAACTGTCAAAACTCTGAATCGAGGTTGCATAATTTGAAGTCCCCGTGGGATCCAAAGGGTCAAACGGAACTGCAATTGCCAAAGAATCAGAATCAAGGTTGGTGCTTAAGTTAATATTGGCTGTTGGTTCCGCCGGGGTAAACGATTGGGTATTCGCCCAGATCGGGGTCAGATCACCAACCGTATTGCCATTGACATCCAGCTCGTACCCCATAACATTGAACCCTTCCGGGTTGACCAGAAATCCTTCGGCATTAAACCGGAATGCTCCGGCGCGGGTATAGTTATTGGATGCATTACCGGTTGATGGATCACTGACGATAAACAAGCCCGCCCCCTCGACCGCAAGGTCGGTATTGGTCTCGGTATTTTCGAAGGTCCCCTGGCTGAAGATAGTATCCACGGTCGACAAACCAACACCCCGACCGACCTGAGACGTTCCGCCAGATCCAGAAATCTGACTCGATAGTAGATCGCCGAAAATCGTTCGGCTCGATTTAAATCCAACAGTGTTAGCGTTGGCAAGATTGTCACCAAGAACACTCATCGCGTTAGCATTAGCATTAAGTCCACTGACTCCACTATAAAGAGCACTAGATACTCCCATTTTATTTCTCCTGTTTGGAAGCCGCGTCAATCAGTCGGCGGCTTGCGAACCTCCTCAAAGAGGACCGGTTCGGTTAGGCAATCACTGCGCTATC
>JASJGT010000142.1:0-11194 GCA_033791405.1 Desulfuromusa sp. | reverse complement strand
GGCTCAGCAGAAAAAGTGATGACGGCCGCGAATCTACAACGAATCTTCCGTGTTGATGTAAAAGTTGAGAGCAATCCTTTTACTGGTACTCCACAAATTGTACCGTTGATCAACAACTCAACTCACCAGTTGAAAGATCTCAAAATCCACCTGATTTGTGGAGGGGGAAGTGGAACGACCATGATGCGTCGACTCCATCTGGCTAAGGCCGCAGTAACCGCTGGGCCTCTCAACCGAGGAGATTCGGATGAAGCGGTCGCTACAGCACTCAACATGCCAGTTGCACAAGAAATCCCATTTAGACCGTTTTCAAAAAACACTCTCACAGCAGCGGGGCAATTAATCGAGCCAACAGACGTCTTGGTTATCACGACTCAATGGTGGGGTGCAGGCAACCTCCCTTGTCTCGATCTGGCTGAGGCAGCGATCAAACAAGGAATACCTGTCTACCTGCTTGCGCAGCAGCAAGAACAAGATTATACCGACGGCAAAGCTTGGGGGAAAATTCAACAGCTGCAACAGCAAGGTGCCAAATCAATCCGCAATGAAAAATATTTGCTTGATGAACTTTCACACCTCACTCTTTAGTATTTGACAGAAATCCTGGCTTCACTTATATATTAATGAGAAGTAGGCTGAGATTATTTTTCCTCGCATCAAAAAATACCAAACAGTGTTTTTTTATGCTAGGATTGTACTTACAACCCTACTTTGTTCTTTTGTAGTTCAACAACCTAACAGGAGGATTAACGCATGAAACTTACGAAAACTTTGGTTCTGGTTCTCAGTCTTTGCTTGATGCTGGTCTCTTTTGCCCATGCGGGTAAAGACCTTGATGCTGTCAAAAGCAAAGGATTCATTCAAGCCGGTGTTAACGGCTCTCTCTTCGGCTTCGGAATGCCTGATGCAAAAGGTAACTGGGCAGGTCTGGATGTCGATACCGCTCGCGCTATGGCAGCTGCTATCTTTGGTGATGCCAGCAAAGTCAAATTCACTCCGTTATCCGCTCAGCAGCGTTTTACTGCTCTACAGTCAGGTGAGATTGACGTGCTGACCCGGAATGGAACCCGCACCCTGAGTCGTGAGTCCCAACTTGGACTCAACTTTGTGGCTGTCAACTACTACGACGGTCAAGGCTTCCTGGTCTCAAAAAAGCTTGGGGTTAAAAGTGCTAAAGAGCTTGATGGGGCAACTGTCTGTGTCCTTCCTGGAACCACTACCGAGCAGAATGCTGCTGATTACTTCCGCACCAATAAAATGGCCTGGAAACCTGTTGTTATCGAATCAACAGCTGAATTGGCTAAAACATTTTTTGCCGGTCGTTGTGATGTGTTGACCTCTGATGCTTCGCAGTTGGCAGGTACCCGTGCCATCGCGGCAGATCCTAAAGGCTACGCCATCCTGCCAGAAATCATTTCCAAGGAGCCATTGGCACCAGCTGTACGCCATGGTGATGATCAATTTAGAGATATTGTTGACTTCTCGGTCCTGGCAATGATCAACGCTGAAGAGCTTGGCATTACTTCAAAGAATGTTGATGAAATGCTCAAGAGTAAAAACCCGGTTATCCAGCGGTTCCTCGGGACCTCCCCCGGAAACGGTAAATCTCTTGGTTTGGATGAAAAATGGGCCTATAACATCATCAAGCAGGTTGGTAACTATGGTGAAGTTTTTGAGCGTAATGTTGGCGTCAACACCACCCTGGGCATCGAGCGCGGTCTGAACGCTCTTTGGACTGATGGCGGTCTGATGTACTCTCCTCCATTCAAGTAAGATTCTTTTGTAATGTGATTTTCCGCCGCCGAAACTTAACTGTTTCGGCGGCGCCCTTTTTCCTTTCTCGGGAACAATATTTTGAAACAGAAAGACACATTCACACCCTCAGACTCAGTCGAAGCGGCTGTCCCTTTCTGGCGTGATGAGGGAAAACGGGCAATTGGAGTACAGATTATTGCACTCTTTATTGTCAGTGGCGTCAGTTACTATCTGTTCTCCAACACTCAAGCCAACCTAGCCCGTCAATCCATCGCAACGGGATTCGGTTTTTGGGGAAATGAAGCCTCTTTTGAAATTGGTGAATCGCTGATCCGCTATTCCGCTGCAGACAGCTATGCCAGAGCCTTGTTGGTCGGAGCATTAAATACCCTGAAAGTGGCCTTTATCGGTATCATTCTGACAACAATTCTCGGCGGTTTTATCGGGGTTGCACGACTCTCAAGTAACTGGCTTGTCTCAAAAGTGGCTGGTGCTTTCATCGAGGTCATGCAGAACATTCCGATACTGTTACAACTGTTTTTTTGGTATGCGATTTTTTACGAATCTCTTCCCTCTCCACGCCAAGCATTGAATCCGATCAAAGGTGTTTTCTTCTGTAACCGGGGATTTATTTTTTCGATTCCAGAAACTCACAGTGCTCATGCGGTAATGGGTTGGATGTTCCTTGCGGTATTGATCGGAGGCTGGTTTCTGAACCGTTGGGGATATAAACGCCAGGAGTTGACCGGACAGGCCTTTCCGGCAGGACGGATCACTACCGCGCTGGCGATATTTCTACCATTACTAATCTGGGCTCTTTATGGTGCTCCAACTGCAATGAACGTCCCGGAACTGCGTGGTTTCAACTTTCAGGGAGGACTGACCGTCAGTCCGGAATTCAGTGCCTTGTTGCTCGGTCTGGTTCTTTACACCTCGGCCTTTGTCGCTGAAATTGTCCGAGCGGGAATTCAATCCATCAGTCGTGGTCAAATTGAGGCTGCCAAAGCCGTTGCATTACGGCCAGGGCAGGTTTTGCGCCTGGTCATTATGCCCCAGGCATTGCGAGTCATTATCCCACCACTGACCAGTCAGATGCTCAACTTAACCAAAAACAGTTCTCTGGCGATTGCCATCGGCTATGCTGATTTTGTCGCAGTTGCTAATACCACAATCAACCAGACTGGTCAGGCGATCGAGGGGGTTGCTATGATCATGGTTGTCTACCTATTCTTCAGCCTGACAACCTCGCTTTTCATGAACTGGTATAACAAACATATGGCCTTGGTAGAGAGATAATATATGACTGAAGCAACCATGGCCAAAAGAGAACAACTGAAACCACCCGTCAGCAATGTTGGCATTATAGGTTGGTTACGAACCAATCTGTTCAGTAATTGGTACAACTCGCTACTGACAATAATTATGCTGGTGATGCTCGCGTGGCTGATACCACCCTTCTTTCAATGGGCCTTTGTCGACAGTCTCTGGAACAGCTCAGCCGCAGCATGCCGTGATATTGATGGAGCATGCTGGTCGGTGATCCCCAACAACTTCAGATTTATCATTTTAGGTTTTTTCCCAGAGGGGCAGGAATGGCGACCAATTCTGGCAATGGCTTTGTTGCTCGGTTTGGTGATCTACTCCAAAGAACGCTCCCGCTGGAAAAAATCTCTTGTATGGCTCTGGCTCATCAACCTGATCGTTATGGGTACTTTGATGTATGGTGGAATTTTTGGCATGCCAGTTGTCGAAACTGCTCAATGGAGCGGGTTGCCACTCACCTTGATCCTCTCTTTTTTCGGCATGATTGTCGCCTATCCGATGGGAATTCTGCTGGCTCTCGGGCGGCGTTCAAAGATGCCGGCAATCAAAACCCTGTGCGTTGTCTATATTGAGATGATTCGTGGGGTGCCATTGATCAGCTTGCTCTTCATGTCTTCAATAATGTTTCCCCTGTTTCTCCCTGAAGGGGTCTCCATCGATAAGGTTCTGCGTGCTCTGATTGCTATTATTTTGTTTACTGCTGCCTATATAGCTGAAGTCGTTCGTGGCGGGTTACAAGCCATGCCGAGAGGTCAATATGAAGCCGCCGACTCCCTCGGCTTAAACTACACCAACACGATGCGCTTGGTGATTCTTCCTCAGGCCCTGAAAATTGTTATCCCACCGTCAGTTGGTGTCTTGCTCTCAGTCTTTAAAGATACCTCTTTGGTCGTGATCATTGCCCTGTACGATGTACTAAAAACAACAATGGTTACCCTTTCCAACCCTGAATGGGCCGGTTATTCAAAAGAATCTTATATTTTTCTGGCTCTACTCTATTTCGTTTTCTGTTATGCCATGTCAAGTTACAGCCGCAGGTTAGAAAAAGAACTCCATACGGGACATTGAACCATATTCACAACAAGTGAGATTGTCATGAGCGATTCAGCAAAAAATGTTAGCCCTGAAAATACAGCCACACCGATCATCGAAATCATCGGAATGCACAAGTGGTATGGCGATTTCCATGTTCTCAGCGATATCAATCTTAAGGTACAGCCGCAGGAAAAAATTGTCATCTGCGGCCCTTCTGGCTCCGGAAAATCAACATTAATACGCTGCATCAACCGGTTGGAAGAACACCAGCGCGGGCAGATCATCGTCAATGGAACCGAACTGTCCAACGATGTTAAAAATATTGAAACAGTGCGAGCTGAAGTTGGTATGGTTTTCCAGCATTTCAATCTTTTTCCCCATCTGACAATTGTTGATAATCTTACTCTCGGTCCAATCTGGGTTCGCAAAACACCCAAAAAGGAAGCCGAAGAAGCCGCCATGATGTATCTGGAAAAGGTACAGATTGCCGAGCAAGCACAAAAGTTCCCCGGTCAGCTTTCCGGAGGGCAGCAACAACGTGTTGCTATTGCCCGCAGCCTCTGTATGAATCCCCAGGTGATGTTGTTTGATGAACCTACTTCGGCTCTTGATCCGGAAATGATCAAAGAGGTTCTTGATGTCATGATTGATTTGGCAGAAGAAGGGATGACGATGTTAGTCGTCACCCACGAGATGGGTTTTGCTAAAAGTGTCGCTGATCGGGTGATGTTTATGGATGAGGGTGAAATTGTTGAACAGAACAGCCCGGATGTCTTTTTTGACAATCCTCAGCATGAACGCACCAAACTATTCTTAAGTCAGATCCTCTAACCCCGCCAGTCTAAACCCCTCTTAGCCAGCGGGTTTAGACTTTGGTTCCCCTTCCTGGTGCTCTGTATATCTTAAACATTCGCAAGATTGCGCAGATATTTTGCGTGTCAACAAGGCGTGATTTTCGCTGCATAGCCAAAGCTATACAGCGGAAGTCACAACGCCGTTGACGCGTAAAAGAACCAACAATGTGGAAGGATTAAGGTGTATAGAGTACTTAGTACTTAGTGCTCAGCAAAATATTTAGCCGCTCCTGAATGGAGCTGTATCCGGTCAGCACTTTTCCGGGCGGTATCCACAGAAAATAGAGACAATGCCGGATGGGCAGACGCCAAGCGTTTTTTATTTTTATCAATGGCTTCGATAATCTTATAAACTGTTTCTTCATCAAGATCGCTGGAAGCAACCAGCATGGCACGCGTCCCAAATGTAACGACTTTCTCGGGATGAGAAGGATAACTCCCTGCAGCAAGTTCCATTTTCCAGAATTCTGGCTGATCATTAACCATCTTATTTATGTCATTATCATCCATATCCATCAACTCGCCATTACAAGTTTTAAGTAGCCGCCGCAAAGAAAAATCCGGATGTTGTCCGACATAGACCATTGCCTGCATGGTGCCATAACAAAAAGCCTTTGTATCCTGAGACTTGATTGGGGGGAGAGCCCCGACAAGACTGAAATCTTTACGCGACCAGTTTTTTGCTTTCAGAATTGCCTCCACCGACAGATATTCAAGCGATTGAGGATTCCCAGCGTTGATCCGTTTTCCTTTCAGGTCATCCAGTGAATTAATCTCAGCATCATTGCGGACAATCAGGGTGATGGGGATATCATACAGTGGCGCAAGGAGACGTAGATTTTCGTAGCTTATATCCAAAAATTCAAAATTACCTGTTTTGTTGATTGCATCAAACAGTGTGCGTGAATCGACCAAGTTGAGATCCAGAGAACCTCCCTGCAAGTTGGTTAAGTTGTTGATATCATCAGCTGACGCTACCTGTTGGCAGTTAACACCATCCACCTGTGTATTAATCATCCGGCAGAGCATCCTGCCGGTAAAATAAGAAAAAGAACCAGGAGCTTCCGTACCTAAAAGAATATCGTAAGCATGAACTGAAACAGGGAGGACACAAACACCAACAATTAGAATTAAACAGAGGATTTTCATTCGCCTAAGAAACGACCCTACCCACACAACCAATCTAGACTTTTTTGTCAGCATGTTACCCTCCTTTAAAAAGATTTAAATTTCAATAGGTTATTCAACTCTTTAATTTATTTAACTGGCTCCATAACAAGGCATTACCAATTATAACAACTATTTATCAGGTTTCCACTTTTCAATAAAAATATCCTGTCCAGTGAGGTACAGAGTGTTTTTCTGGTGGTGGGGTAAACAGGCTAATACAGAAAATGCTTGATTTTCTCCCCCTTCTCGCCAATTTCTGTCATCGCATCAATACCGATCTGCAGATGGCTGTCGGCCCAGTTCTGGGTCACCTGCTGATCTGATTCCTCAGTTTTTACCCCGTCGGGGGTGAGAGGGACGTCAGAAACCAGCAACAGTGCACCACGCGCGATGACGTTATAATGACCGACAATAAAAATAGTAGCTGTCTCCATATCGATGCCGATACTGGTCATCCTTTTAAGCTTCTCCAGAAACGACTGATCATGTTCCCAGATGCGGCGATTGGTTGTATAAACAACACCAGTGCGGTAGTCGTGACCATAGTCAAGGATCTTTTCAGAAACAAATTTATGCAGCTTGAACGATGGCAGCGCTGGAACCTCGGCTGGAAAATAATCGTTACTGGTTCCTTCGCCTCGAATGGCAGCATTCGGCAAAATGAAGTGGCCGATTTCAGTCGATGTTTTCAGCCCGCCACATTTACCGAGAAACAATACCCCTTTCGGTTGTATTGCACTGAGCAGATCCATTATGGTAGCCGCGTTTGCTGAGCCTATACCAAAATTGATAATCGTCAGGCCGCTACTGTTGGTTGCCGCCTGCATCGGTTTGTTTTCACCCTGAACATCGCAGGAAAACATCTCTGCGAACTTGTCAACATAGTGACAGAAATTGGTCAGCAAAATGTAGTCGCCAAAGTTATCAAGTGGCATTCCGGTGTAGCGCGGCAACCAGTTCTTGGTAATCTGCAAACGATCAACCATTGAAATTTCCTTTATTAATAGTCATAAGTTTAAATCTCTCTGTGTTCACTGATTTCACATTTCTTTCAGCGGAATAGCAGGTGGATTATGTCCGCTACTTTATCGATGAAAACCACAACATAATCCTGATAAAAAGAATTTTCCTCAAGATCAAAAAAATTGGACTTTTGCAAAAAACCACCACTGACCACCCCCAGAACAAAAAGTGCAGAGACCAGTGCTATCTGAATCCTGATTTTCCACTGTTTAGCTCGCCGTTGTCGCCTTCTACTATCCTTGACGCGACTCGCCGATGCGAAGAGTCCAATCTTCTCCTGTTCGGAAAGGATTTTACTGAGAGAGATGAGTTTTTTACCAGTATATTCCCGAATATCTCCGCTCAATTCCTGACTGACCAGAGTCCCCTCTCTGAATTTTTTATCCTCCCGGTTAATATCGAGCATTTTATCCACCAGAACCCTTTGCTCGTTCCCCTTAACCAGCTCAGACGGGGAAAGCAGAATAATCTGGATCAACTGACCGTGACCACCATCACAATACAAATACTCTCGTAAACGCACTGTTCCCTGCGGCAGAAACTTTCCTTTATTCCGGGTCGCCCGTGGAAATTCGTACTGATAAAAGGTTGTATAGCGGCCATCGAGCTTGCCGTGGATCGGTTCTGATTTTTTGTATTCCATTTCAACAACTCCTCTGGCATCGCATATTAACATCATGCCGGAACGCCATAATGGAGTCAAATTGGCACAAAGAGCCCCTTCTTATAGTCGTAATATAATCCCCCCTATTGACTGAGAGTTATGATCAGAGGATAACCACAGTGCACAGTAACAATCATCTGCACAAAAAATCTTATATTTTAAAAGGATCAAGAATGAAAAAACTGCTCATCATTATTCTAGCAGTCACTCTCACCACACCTGCACTTATCCATGCTAAATCTTTTGGCTCGCAGTATGACAAAATTGTCACCTTTTTTCAGGGCAAAACCGAGCCGAGTGCATTAGATGCGACCTGGGATTCTGAGGCTATTTTTAAAATCGGTGTTATTGACAATGGAACAAACCGGGACAGCTACGCAAACTATGCTTGTGGGATTCTTTACAATGAAGGTTTTCGTGGTAAAGGTGTCGAGGTGACAATTATCGATATTGAAAAGTTGGCCTACAAGAAAAAGTGGGTCACTTTAGGAAAAGCAAGCTGCGAATAAAACCGCTGAACAGTTACTGGCCGGCGAGGAGGGCAACAACCCCCGCCGCCCAATGACTATTTCTTCTCAGCCTTTTTGATCTTTTTCTCGGCCTTCTTTTCTTTCATGGTTTTAGCCGGTGCTTTCTTATCTGATTTTTTACTATCCATACCCTTACCCATAATTTTTCTCCTTGTCTTTCGCGATTAAAATACCGATCCAGTCCCAAATATACCTCATTTTAGCACACCCGGGTTGCTATGAACCTATTATTTGGCAGTCAAGCAAATGAACGGGAACGAGCAAAGAACTGTTTTAGCAGCAGGTCACAAAATTTGCTGTTTGTGACGTCTGATCAAAAACAACCTTGACCTTCCTGGATCTCAATTGTTGCAGAACCTGTTCGACCTTATCTTCCAGGGTACAACCGGCATCTGCCCAGTCTGCCCCATCCCTACTGACGAATTCTTGAATCATCCTTCGCAGCGTATCTGAATTCATTTGCTCGTACGGGATTTCTATCCCTTCTTCACCATGGTCAAATGTTTTATCCTGGGACACGAATCACCTCAACACATTCCTTTTCTTCTTCAAGCCGATTATCAGATGACGTGATCAAACGCCGCTTATCAACCAGACGCAGCTTTTTGATCTGGGCTTCACGACGACTAGCACTACCGCGATCATGATCGGATTCCAAATAAACCAGGCGGCGAGGTGATCGACCACGAAAGTATTTAGCCCCTTTTCCAGTCAGGTGCTGCTTATAACGCCGCTTGATATCGGTCGTAATACCAGTGTATAGAGAATCATCCGAGCAAAGAATGATGTAAACTTGCCAGTTTATATTTACTTTCTGTTTGCTGTCGATCACAACTTAACCTTCACCTAAATATATTGTACACGGTAGCATGCAGACAGTGATGATGACCAGCGGCGAGATGGTAGATTCCAACCATATCCACTTGCTTATATTCTTCATAGCAACGTACAATTCCGCAGTCACAGACCAGAGGGCAGAGCCAATGATTGATAAAACCGATACTCTCTACCATAGACCAAGTAAGGCAGAATAGAACCATGTCGTACCATCCCTTTATAACCTTCAGTAAATCAAATCAACGCCTGATCTTTCTGCTGATCGCCAGCCATATTGTATGGAGTGGTGCTATTTTAGTTCTCTGGTCAGCGGGAGGTTTGATCAAGACAGCTTTGCCCTGGTGGTCCAGCGGATTCCTCGCCCTGCAACTCTACGCGGCCGCCCAACTGCTGTTACCTGCTCTGCTTTTGCATGCTGAAAAACGCTCACGCGGCTTTTATTTTTTCTGGGGCATTTCTTTGCTGCTAAGTATTTGGCTGATCAACCAGTTACCCTCTGGTAATAGTTGGCAGCCGTTCCTGACTGCCATTAAATCAGGACTATTATTGTTGGTTGCAACCCTTATTGGAACTGCATTGGCCAGATACGTCCAACGTTTGTGGGAGATCATCCCGATCTGCATTGCGATGACGTTGGCTGACTTTGCCAGCTGGCTCTTTGGTCCAACCGCCAGTTTTACCCAACAGATCAAAGAGTATTACTTGGCACCCGAGGGTCCTCCGCCACTCATCGACATGGTGCTGATCAAACTGGCATTCCCAAATTCTACCGGATTAGCCCCAGTTTTCGGCATTTCTGACTGGATTATGGTGGTCTTCTTTGCGGTCGTTTCCTCTCGTTTCGAAGTTAATGACAACCTGATTGGAGCTTCTGGCGAGACATTGGCTCAAAAAAGAAAAGTCGGTCGCTATCTGCCAATATCAGTGCTAGCCCTGTTTGCCGCAACCCTGCTGGCACAGCTAACAGGGCTCTTTCTTCCGGCATTACCACTGATTGCCCTGATTGTGTTCCTCTGGTACGCTTCCCGCTACTTCCTGTTGCGCCAGCGTTCCTGACCCTCTTTCTGCAAAAATTAGGATATTTTTTAACCATGGATGAACAGAAAAGCAATGACCCTTTGCACGGCGTTACCCTGGAAAAGATCATCAACAGTCTGGTTGATTATTACGACTGGGATGAACTGGGACAACTGATTGACATCCGCTGTTTTCACAGCAACCCATCAGTGAAGTCCAGTCTCAAATTCCTGCGCAGAACGCCTTGGGCAAGGAAGCAAGTCGAAGCCCTCTATCTCACGATGAAAAAGAGTCATTGCAACGAGGCTGAATAGGTCACAGCAGATATTATTTTCACATTGATTCCGGTCAGTTGGCTGAGGCACTTGACAGAGTCCTGAAAGCCGACTAAATTGCGCTCCATCGGCATGAAATGACGCGTTAAAGCTAAGATACAAACCATATCTTTTCAAGGGTTTACAAATGATTGAACCTTTCAAAATGGGCTATACCGCCGTCGGTGGGCTCGGGATCTTTATCCTCGGGATGAAGTACCTCTCCGACAGTCTACAGGTACTTTCCGGTGGTCTGATTCGTAAAGCGATCTCGTCATTGACCTCCAACCGCTTCCTGGCGGTTCTGGTTGGTCTGTTTGTAACCACCTTTGTTCAGTCATCATCGATCACCACGGTCATGGTTGTCGGCCTGACCAACGCCGGCCTGATGCAACTGACCCAGGCCATCGGCGTCATCCTTGGTGCCAATATCGGCACCACCATTACAGGCTGGATACTGGCGGTCAAAGTCGGCAAATATGGTCTGCTACTGATCGCCATCGGCGTCTTTCCGATGCTCTTTTCCAAAAATGAGCGTATCTCGGCGGGTAGCAAGATTTTAGTCGCCCTGGGCCTGATCTTCTTCGGCCTTGAGATCATGAGCGGCGCCTTCAAACCACTTCGCAGCGACGAAGGGTTCATGAATCTGATGCTCTCCCTCGATGCTCAATC
>JASJGT010000141.1:0-7901 GCA_033791405.1 Desulfuromusa sp. | reverse complement strand
AGGGTCAGATATCCATGCGCAATCGTTGAAGCGTATGGAGATTCTTTTTCTGCCCGCTCAGGATCGATGTGAATCCATTGTTGATCGCCGGTGACTGCAGCAAACTGATCGATCCGTTGCTGGTCAATTTGTAACCAGGAACCGACATGGATTTCTTGGCCGATCTGTGGCTGGAGAAAGTGCAGAAAATCGTTGATCTGCTTTGTTTGGTCCATGGTTCAGAGATCCTTCAGGTATTCTAGCACCTGTTGTGGATTATCTGCTGCTTTACGTACTTTTGCCCAATGTTTGATGATGGTTCCATCAGCCGCAATAAGAACTGTTGAACGGATACAACCCATGGAAACCTTGCCATAGTTTTTCTTTTCACCCCAGGCATCATAATCCTGCAGCATAACTTTGTCCGGGTCGGACAACAGAGTGAAGGGGAGATTGAATTTGTCGATAAACTTATCGTGTGATGGCAGACTGTCTTTGCTGACTCCGAGCAGTTGAACCTCCATTGAATGCAGCTCATCGTACATTTCACCGAAAGCGCACGATTCCTTGGTGCAGCCGGAGGTGTTGTCTTTGGGATAGAAATAGACAATCAGTTTTTTTCCAGCATAGTCTTGTAGTTTATGTTCTTTACCATCGCTCCCGGTCAGGGTGAAATCGGGAGCAGGTTGTCCTTCGATAATTGCCATCGTCTTGTTCCTCCTGCCACTGATCAGGTAAATCAAGTAGTTGATTGAGTTTTTCAAGTTTATTTTTTACCGCCTCATCAACCTGTTCTGTACCAAACATCCAGGTTAACTGCCCCAGCATCAGGGTGACATCAGCGAGTTCATCGATAACGGCTTGTTGGTTAACCTTGCCCCGACGAAAGTGTTTCAGTGCTGTAATCAACTCAGCACATTCCTCTACCGCTTGATCGTATTGGGCTTCCTCTCCCCATTTGGCTAAAGTTGCCTGGTAGAGTTGTTCCATCGGCATAGGTATCCTTTGCTATCAGTAAGAGGCTAACATATAGTTGAAAAGGCCACCAATCTGGCAGCCTTTTCAATATTAAGTATGGGGATAAATCAGGCCGTATCGGGCCGTTCTTTTTGGAGAAAGATAGCCAGTTTTTCTTCAACCAAGGTCAGATGTTTCTGCATCCAATCGCGTGCCCGTTCTGGATCGCGGGCTTCAATTGCTTCGAGGATTTCACGGTGTTGGTTGAGTAACTGCTCAATGTAGCCTTCTTTATTGTAAAACTCACCTAGCGCGACCATGATAGTCGTTTGGAACAATTTTTGGACAGTATTGAGAATATGGACCTGGAGGGTATTATGGCTTGCGGCGGTGATGGTCAGGTGGAACTGAAAGTCGATTTCTGGATCCCATCCCCCATTTTTGGCTTGCTCTTCCATAACTGTATAGAGTTCGCGCAGTCGTTCAAGTTCCGGTTTTTCAGCGCGCTTGGCTGCCAGATAAGCGGACCAGGTTTCCAATCCCAAGCGCACTTCTGCCAGAGCATGAAGCATGCGCGGATCACGTCGTTCCACCATATTGGCAAGGGGATCTGCCATGGTGACATCAGCCAGGGAACGGACGTAAGTCCCGCCGCCTTGGCGCGATTCGAGGAATCCCATCGCTTCAAGAACCATAATTGCTTCTCTTACTGAGGGGCGACTTACCCCTAAGAAAGTTGCCAGTTCGCGTTCTGATGGAATTCGCTGGCCGGGGCCGAGATCTCCTCGAGAGATCAACTCTTTAATTTGTTCAACAATTTCTTCTGAGAGTTTTTTTGGTCGAATTGGTTTGAATACTGTGGTCATAAAAGTCTCCAGGTTATTTGGTAAGACCTTTTACCATGACGGGGTGTTTAAGACAAGGTGGGAGGTTAGAACTTTAGCAAAAATAGTTTTGAAGCGAGGGTAATCAGCTTATCGAATAAACGGCTTGACGGGCAATATCTACTCTTTTGCTTTGTGGGTCCGTTTAAACCGTTTAAACCAGCTTTGAAATTCTTTCTCTTCACTCTCCATTTCAAAGGCATTGATCAGACCGCGGGCATTTGAAACCGCTACGGCACGGTTGCGTAAGTTAAAAGAATCACCAACTTTTTCGGTATTGAACTGTTCCTGATCGATGCCAAGTTTATTGTAGAGGGAGTTGAGTCGGCTTTGAACGCCACGGCGGGACAGGTAACGGCGCTGGGCAATCAGGTTGTCGGTTAATCCCAGCGATATATCGAGCAGAGCTTCATATTCTATGTCAGAGAGTGCGGTTAAGCTGTGTCCTGCCCGTCCTTGAACTTTACGAACTTCCGGTGCGATCCAGCACTGTTCATCCAGCAGGACAGTTCTGATTGCAGAAGCAATCCGCTCCTTGGGGCTTGATTTCAAAATATAGCCGTAAACGGTTTCTGGTGGCACAATCTTCACCAGTGCACGAATGTACATCTCATCTTTAAACTGACTCCAGAAAACAATTCGTGCTTCTGGTTGTTGTTCCCAGAGTTTTTGGGCAAAGTCGATACCGTTCATTTCCGGCATCTGGATATCACTGATAACAAGAGGATTATTGCGTGATAAACCAATTTCAAGGGCTGCATCTCCATTGGGAGCCCGGGTAATATTGACGGTCTCTTCCCACTCACCAAGCAATTGTTTTAGAAATTCGAAATCTTTTGGATTGTCTTCTGCGACAAGAATATCTAAGGGTTGCATGTTGTCTCCTGGTCAGATTTCACAAGGGAGGGTAAGTTCAAAACGGGTTCCACTTGAAAAGCGGGATGCTTTCCAGCTAACTTTAGCATCAATAGCTCTGGCTCGTTCACGAATATTATGTAATCCTCGGCCGTTGTTCCTTTCATTCTCCGCAATCATTCCGCTGCCATTATCTTCAACCGATAAGACCAGGATCGTTTCTCGCATCTCCAGATTGACTTCATAGCGGCTGGCAGCAGCATGTTTGATAACATTCTGGATTGCTTCAATAGCAATTCGATAGAGGGTTAACTGTTTAATCCGACTAAGATTTGAAGCACTGATGCTCGGGTCGATATAAAGGTGATATTCAGGTAGTCCCTCAACATCACAATGTTGCTCCAGGTGGGCTTCAATAGCTGCTCCCAAGCCCAGAATATCGAGGGTTTGTGGGTGAAGATTGTTCATAATATCACGCAGATTGGCAATCGCCCGCTCAAGGTCAAGTTTTAAACTTTCAGTTTTTTCCTGAGCGTTATGGTCTGGTAACTCCGCTGATAAATTTTGTAGTCCGCGCAAAATAGAAGAAAGATCAGATAGGGACTGATCATGTAAATCCATAGCAATTCGGCGTCTCTCTTCTTCAGCCCCTTCTAAAAGCTTTTCTGTCCCGACGACCTGGATCAACCGTTTTGTCATGCGATTGATTGATACCGCTAAAGTATCCAGCTCATCACGGATCCGATCCGGCGCCGGTGGTAGTTCGAGTTTGCCATCGGCAATGCGTACGGCATTGCGAGAAAGCAACTGAACCCGGTTAAGGATACGGCGACTGAAATAAATTGAGATAAACAATCCGAGTAGAATTGCCAGAATTAATACCGACATGGAAACAACAGCGGTTCGTTCCACCAGCTGATTGATGTCTTGCTCGTGGCTCATACGTAATCTGTTGCGGTGCATTTGGGTTATATTGGAAAGGGCAGATAACTCTGCTCTGAATCGGGCAAAAGATTCAGCTGTTTTTTCTATTTCTGGGCTGTCGGTCGGATTAAGACTTTCTGCTAAAGTTAACAGTTGAGAAAGTTGCCCGGATTCGCTGAGCGATCCAAATGGTTTTAAGCGCCCGATTGCACCTAGCAGCCGTTCATATAAATCAGAGACAAGTGCCATGTCTTCAGGTGGTGCCATGCCCGTGTGTTGCATCGTTCTGAGTAGAACGTGTAACCGTCTGGCTGCCATGTCCGCTTCTGCAAGAGCCACAAAAGTTGTACCAATCGCTTTAGCTTCACGGCGTTTGGAGGACAAATCCCAGTAAGTATATTGCATAAAGGCGAGCAACAGTATCAGCAGGACCAGAACGGTTGCCGGAGCGAGAAGAACTTGTTGTTTAACGGTTATTCGCATTTGGGTAATCCAGTGACGTCTTGAAGTGTAGATGACACGAGTGTCGTGTCACGCATGTCCTGTTATCTCTTGCTTGGTCTTTTGCGCGGCAACTGTGTTGCGACTTCCGCCGTATAGCTTTGGCTATGCAGCGAAAATCGCGCCTTGTTGACACACAAAATCCCAGCACAATTTTCTAACATTCCATACGTGACACGACACTAGCATGTCACCTGGGGCCTTGCACTGTGCAGATGCGCAATTTAATTATTATTTGCGGCGTATCTGGTGAATAGGTGGTATCAGCTATTTCAACCCTTCCTTGAATGTTTTTCTATAGAAACGGCATATTGGCAGGTCATTAACCCGCTGTTCTTCCATGTTATTTTTGAAATCAGAGTGAAAGTTTAAATGGTGGGATAAAAAAGCCCCAAAGGTCTGGAGGGGGGGTAGACCTTCGGGGCACGAAACCTTCTAGGAAGGCCTCTACCTAAAATATACAAGACTTAGATTGAAAAGAGAAGCCCCAAACCTGAAAAATATTCAAAGATAATTTGATTATGGGAACTGATCGGATTTCGCTAGATTTTTTGGTAAGGGGAGTACAACTGTAAATGTACTGCCTTGGCCAAGGGTTGAACTGGCAGATACTGATCCAGCATGTGCATTGACAATCCATTTGACAATCGCTAATCCCAGCCCTGAACCACCATCGTTGCGATTACCGGTTTTGTCGATTCGATAGAAACGGTCAAAAATGGCTTCCAGGTGCTCACTGTCCATACCGATCCCCGTATCGGTAATAGATATTGTAACAGCACCTTCACTCAGAACCAGTTCAATGGTAACGGTGCCATTTTCCTCTGTGTACTTGATTGCATTTGTCAGTAAGTTGAGAAAAACTTGACGCAAACGTAAGCTATCGGCTTGCAGAGGAATTTGTTCGTCAGGGCAATGTAACTCGACCCTTATATTTTTAGCGGTTGCGAGGAGTTGAGCCTGATGGTGCAGTTCAACCACCAACTCATCCAGGTGGAGGGGTTCCATTTTTAAAGGGATTTCACCCAAGTCACTTTTGGATAGCAGTAACAGATCTTCGATCAGGTAACTCATGCGACTGATTTCTTCGAGATTTGATTCCAGAACTTCGCGGAGTTGTTCTTGATCTCTGCCATTTCTTAGCGCAAGTTCTGTTTCGCCGCGTAGAATTGTGAGTGGAGTTCGGAGCTCATGAGTGACATCTGCAGAAAATTGCCGGGCACGGCGGAGGTTATTTGCGCGGCGAGTCATCAGATTATTATAGCCGTGAGCAAGTTTTAGAATTTCTGGCGCAGAGGTATCTGCCACTTCGAATGTTGGTGGTAACATCTCTGCGCTGGTTTGATCCATCAATCGGGTTAAGCGTTGGATTGCTTCCAGATTATTGTTTCTGAGTTTGCGCTGTGAAATCGCAAAAACAATCAGAATAATAGTTACTATAAGAAATACAATTAACATGTGGTTCCATTGAGTTGCCAAAAAAAACGCCCCACCTAGGATCAATGCCAAAAAAAGCAGGTTCCAGGAGGGGGGCGTTGTTTTAGACCGGTACTAGGATGCTACAACTGTACAAATTATTCCGATTCCTTTAGGACATAACCAACACCACGAACCGTGTGAATTAGTTTTTTATCAAAGTCACGATCAATTTTCTTACGTAGATAGTTGACATAAACATCGATAATATTGGTGAAGGAATCAAAGGTATAATCCCAAACATGCTCAGCAATCATGGTTCGAGTGAGAACCTGATTAGGGCTGCGCATAAAATACTCGAGGAGAGCATACTCTTTCGAGGTCAGATCGATCTCCTTGTTATCGCGCCACACTTTGTGACCAACTGGATCCAGACGCAAATCGGCAAAATAAAGTTCAGCGCCACGATCCTGAGATCCCCGACGGATCAGAGCTCTGACTCGGGCGATTAATTCAGCGAAAGCAAATGGCTTGGTCAGGTAGTCGTCACTGCCGATATCCAGACCAGAAACAATATCGTCAACGGTATCCTTTGCTGTCAGGCATAAGATTGGAGTTGCAATGCTCTTTTCACGCAGTTCCTTGATTGCACTCAAGCCATCTTTTTTGGGGAGCATGACATCCATCAGGATCAGGTCGTAGGTGGCATTTTCCGCCATCTGAACCCCTTCTTCCCCATCGTAGGCAACGTCAACCATAAACTCTTCTTCTTCCAGCCCCCGCTTGATAAAGCTTGCAACCTTTTTTTCGTCTTCAACAACCAAGATGCGCATCGTGTATCTCCTTTGTTCTTTTTGTTGCCAGGTCAATTGTACCTGACATTTTCCAGGGAAATTAATTTTTAAACTTTTTAGCTATAAACTCGACTGACTACAAAGCCGCTATTTCGACATAAGAAAAAGTATCTTTAGAGACTTTACTAGCCACAGCTCATGAAAATTTTAAACAACTTTAGCAGAGACTTTATCTCTGTGCAAGAAGAATAATAATTTTTCTTTAATTATTTTTTTCATTGAGAGTAGATTCGTCATTTTTTGCTATAATCCACCATTAAGGGAGGGTTGTCTCCCTGTAAAAAGCTATATTCCCCTTCGAAAAGAGTTATTCTTAAAATTCTCTATTGCTTTTAAGTGATAGATTCTGTTAATTAGTATCTTATGAAAAATGAGTGGATAGCCATCGAAATCAAGGTTAAGGGTCAGTTTGTTGATTTCGTTGGTGCTATCCTGCCCGAATATGGTTGTTCTGGAACGGTTGTAGAAGAACGCAAGCTGGATACTTTTGTTGTCCCTGATAATGACCTGGATCTTTCAGCGGACTATAATATAAAGGCTTACTTTGATTCTGTAGCTGATTCAAAGCTGCTTATCGCTAAATTGCAGAGTGCTTTACAGGAAATACCAGTGCTCAATAACCAGGATATCAGTGTCACCCTGGGAGATGCAGTGCGGATAGAAGATTGGGCTGAAGATTGGAAACAGAATTTTTCAGCTTTTCATGTTGGTAAAAACTTGGTCATTCGGCCAAGCTGGGAAGATTATTTTCCACAGGAGGGCGAGGTTGTTATCGAAATTGATCCAGGGATGGCTTTTGGAACTGGAACTCATGGTACGACACAACTTTGCCTGGAGGTGATTGCAGAACGGCTGGATCAGCCTGATCCTCCGGCTAATATGCTTGACGTTGGAACGGGGTCGGGTATCTTGGCATTGGGAGCGGCGGCTCTTGGCTGTCGTGAAGTTGTTGCAACCGATATTGATTCCGTTGCCTGTGCTATTGCTCGTGAGAATGTCAATAAAAATGGCCGTGCTGATCAGATAAAAATCACTGAACAAACTCTGGAGCAGCTACCGGGACAATTTGACTTGATTGTTGCAAATATCCTGGCCGAAGAAAATATTCGCCTCAAAGACGCTTTTATGGATCATTTATGTCCGGGAGGGTGGTTGATATTATCCGGAATTTTAAAAGAAAAAGAGTCGTTGGTCTGTCGTGGTTTTGCCGATTTGCCTTTGAAATTTTTTCCGAGCCGTTATAAGGATGAATGGGTCTGCCTGGTATTGCAGAGGCTGGTGGCGTAATCAAGGTGTTGTTTCGTTGCGAGATCAGTATAATTTAAATGCGTTGTTTTTATTTACCTGAACCAGAATTATGTCGTGGTACTATCATCTGCTTGCCCGATGATTTAAGAAGGCATTTACAAGTGGTTCTGCGATTGCAGGCGGGAGATAGAATTCAGCTGTTTAATGGTGCAGGGCAAGTAGCTACATCAATTTTAAGAGATAATTCAAAGGTTGAGCTTCAGGATGTTGTCAATTATCCTGC
>JASJGT010000140.1:0-3254 GCA_033791405.1 Desulfuromusa sp. | reverse complement strand
CTCAACCTGTTTATTCATTCTTTCCTGGTCCCGAGCCGAAATTTTGCCATGAAAGGTTTCAACCCGGGGCGCTTCAGCGCCCCGGGTTGAAAAAGTTACTAATCAATGTAAAAGATTAGAGAACGCCTTTTTCTTTCAAGAACTTGATAGCGCCTGGATGCATTGGAGTTACGATGCCGTCAGCACCCTTAGCAACGGACATGGCTTTGAAGGTTTTCTTCTGCGCGACCATGTGTGCCAGACCTTCCGGGGTGTAAATTGCAGTGAGGAGCTTGTAAACGACGTCGTCAGACACGTCCTTGTTCGCTACCCAAAGAGCCGAATCCTGGAAGGAAGGAGTGTCGACATCAACCCCTTTGTAGGTTCCTGCTGGAACCTTGAGTTTGGAGAAGTAGGGGTATTTCTTGAAAAAGCCTGAAGCTTCGGCATCAGCACCCAAATTGACCAATTCAATATCGTTGGTCTGGGCAGCCATGATCACGGCTCCTGAAGGGAATGCAGTAAAGAGCCAGAAGGCGTCGAGTTGCTTGTTGCCGAAGGCGGCCGCTGCATCGTTATAACCCATGGCATTGCGCTCAATTTTATCCCAAACGCCCATGTGATTGAAAAAGAGATCACAGTTGGCAAATGCGCCGGAACCAGCATTACCCACGCCGACTTTCTTGCCAGCGAGATCTTTGGTTGACTTGATGCCGGAGCCTTTGCGGACCACCAACTGAGCAGGGGCACCGTAGAGAAAGGAGACTGCACGAATGTTGGTGTACTTTTTGGTGTCATTCTTCATCATGCCGTTGGCGGCAAGATAAACATGGCCGGAGTAGACAACACTGAAGTCCATTTTGCCGGAGTCGGTTTTACGCATGTTCTCCACCGAGCCTGCCGAGGATTGTGCTTTAACCGAGAAATCCATAGCCTTGACCGGATCATAAACCTGGATGGCGTTGGCAACGACCTGGAAGGTGCCGCCGGCTGGGCCGCCACCGAAAACAATACGATCCTTGGCAATTGCCGGAACGCTTAAAGCGATGGTTGCTACAACAAGTAGCGATAAAACTTTAACAACTTGTTTCATTTTTCTCTCTCCTTTGTGTGGGTTAATCACATGTAATGTTACATAAAGTCAGAATGCTGGATTAGCTTTTCTGACAAAAAAATGAATAGAGAACAACGTTATTTATTTCTATTCTGACGTTACAAAATTATACATACCACCATATTTATAAGTAAAGGGGGTAGCAGGAGTTATTTTTTATAACTTATCTCAGATACTGTGTCGCAAGGATAATGCCATTTTTAGAATCATGTTTTTTTCACTAACCTATGGAAACAATGGGTATTATTATCTTGTTAAAAAATTGCTAATTATTGTGCATGGCTAAAATTGACCACCAGTGGTCAAGGTCAGCCGTTTTTGATGATTCTTTATTGAGGGATATGGCATGCTTTGTCCTATGTTAGCCGCTACAGAGAGTCTTGTTAGTCATGCTTGTCTTGGTAGATGACATCAGTTAATGACTTGACTGTACGTATTGCATGGTTAAAGCTACTGTGCCTTGATACATGATTTGGTTAGAGGGAACATGCGGACATTAGAAAGAACATTTAGAGCCCCAGCTAAGATCAATCTTTGCCTGTACGTATTAGGTCGTCTTGAAAATGGCTATCACGAACTTGCGATGGCGATGCAGCGGGTTGATCTGTGTGATGACATTCAGATCCAGTTGGGTGGGTCGCCGGGAGTGCGAGTAGCTTGTGCAGGAGTAGAATTGTTGTCAGGCGAAGATAACATTGCAGCTCAGGCAGCTCAATTATTCCTCGAAGAGACTCAAATTGACGTTGGAATTGATATCAAAGTCATAAAACGGATACCTGTTGCTGCCGGTTTGGGTGGCGGATCTTCAGACGCAGCAACTGTTTTACTTGGACTGTCAGAATTATTTGAAGTGGATTTGGGCGATGATCAGCTTCGCAAGATGGGGAGTCGCCTGGGGGCTGATGTCCCATTTTTTATATTTCAGCAGCATGCCTGGGCAACTGGAATCGGCACACACCTTGAACCATTACCGGTTTTGCCAGAGGTTGCTTATCTGTTAATTAACCCGGGGATAGCTGTATCCACTGCCGAGGTTTACCAAAGTTTGCAGTTGACAAAAGGGGGCGAACTGGCTAACCTTCCAAGGTTTTCTGTTGTGACGAAAGATGATCTTTGTGCTGCTTTACATAATGATCTGGAGTCTGTCACTTTACAGCAGTTTCCACTCATCGCTGAAATTAAACAGCAGCTTCTTGATCAGGGTGCCCTCGGTGCTTTGATGGCGGGGAGCGGATCCACTGTTTTCGGTGTTTACGAAAACTTTTCAGCTGCAAGTCGTGCTGGTGAATCAATGGCAAAAGAGAACGACTGGTTGGTATGTCCGGTTCGACCTGTTTAGTAGAAATTGATGAATTGAGGTTGACAGCAGAAAGTAACTTGGGTAAAACCTGCCGGTTCTTTATCTGATGATTTGATAGATAGTTTTTAAAAAATAATGGGGCGTGGCCAAGCGGTAAGGCACTGGATTTTGATTCCAGCATTCCCAGGTTCGATCCCTGGCGCCCCAGCCATTTAATAATAAATATTGATCTCAAAAGGGATCGAAGCGGAGCGAGCGCTGACTTAATGTCAGAAAAGCGGACAGGAAGTCCGCGTCAGCGAGAGTAGGGCAGTCGACGCAGGAACCAACATGATGTTGGTGACGAAGTGGGCGATCCCTGGCGCCCCAGCCATAAAAGTTAAAAAAGTGAGCAGAGATGGTCGCGGTAGCGAGGAGAATCTGAAAATCAGAGTTGGTTGAATTGTGCAGCTGGCATAGTTCAACCATTTTGCGTTCTTCCAGCCAGAAAAGGTATATGACCCGTGGGGATGATTAAAGTCTTTGCCGGCAACTCGAATCAGCCGTTGGCCAATGATATTTGCAAACATCTCAATGTTTCTATGGGGGATGCCAAAGTCAGAACTTTTTCTGACGGTGAGATCCTGGTGGAAATTGGTGAAAATGTTCGTGGTCGTGATGTCTACGTGATTCAATCAACGTCCTCTCCAGCTAATCATAATTTAATGGAATTGCTGGTCATGGTTGATGCTTTAAAACGGGCATCTGCTGCACGAATTAATGCTGTGGTTCCCTATTTTGGTTATGCCCGGCAGGATCGCAAGGTTGCTCCGCGGGCGCCTATCACCGCAAAACTGGTCGCTGATATGATGTCTGTTGCTG
>JASJGT010000139.1:0-17412 GCA_033791405.1 Desulfuromusa sp. | reverse complement strand
CCATCACCGGCCTGCCAATCGGCGGAGGTAAGGGTGGTTCTGACTTTGATCCCAAAGGAAAGACCGATGGTGAAGTCATGCGCTTTTGCCAGAGTTTCATGACCGAACTCTACCGGCATATTGGCGAGCACACCGATGTTCCTGCAGGTGATATTGGTGTTGGCGGACGCGAAATAGGCTTCATGTTCGGCCAGTACAAGCGGATTACCAACCGCTGGGAAGCGGGTGTATTGACGGGCAAGGGTCTTAACTGGGGTGGCTCAAGGGCTCGCACCGAAGCGACCGGCTACGGTGCAGCCTTTTTTGTTGACGAAATGCTTAAAGTTCTCGGGGACTCATTCGATGGAAAAACCTGCGTTGTTTCGGGTTCCGGCAACGTCGCGATCTACACGATTGAAAAAATCCATCAACTTGGTGGCAAAGTCGTCGCTTGTTCCGACTCCAGCGGCTATATTTATGACGAAAAAGGGATTGACCTTGAGCTGGTCCAGCAACTTAAAGAAACTGAACGGCGCCGGATCAAAGCCTATGTAGACTATCGTAAACATGCCAAATACATAGCAAAAGGAAATATTTGGGAAGTTCCCTGCCAAGTTGCCATGCCTTCGGCAACCCAGAACGAGATCAACGGTAAAGATGCAGCACTGTTGGTCAAAAATGGCTGTATTGCGGTTGGAGAAGGGGCGAACATGCCGACCACTCCAGAAGGAGTTAAGATTTTTCTGGACGCTAAAATTGCCTACGGTCCAGGCAAAGCAGCCAATGCCGGTGGGGTTGCTACCAGTGCGCTGGAAATGCAGCAGAATGCCGTCCGAGATTCCTGGGACTTCGAGGAGACCGAAGCACGTCTGCATAAAATCATGAAGAACATTCATAGGGATTGTTTTGAAATGGCTGAAAAATATGGTGCCCCAGGCAATTACGTGATTGGTGCCAACATCGCCGGATTCATCAAAGTAGCTCGCGCCATGCTGGCCATGGGTGTGGTTTGATCAAAAACTAAATAAGATGATGGCGTCGCAAAAAAGCCCCTGGACATAATCTGGGGGCTTTTTTGTGCCAAAAGAACTGCTGACATAACTTAACAACATAACCGACCAAAGAAACTCTTTTAGCTATCTCAATACAGTATATTTTGTTTAATTTCAGTGCATTATATGTATTAAATGAAAATAATTTCTTTCCGCTTGATTTGAACCTTTTTCGGCGACACAGTTGACATCAAGGTAGTTTTTTTGACCAAACGGGTTTCATTGTTCCACTCAAAAAGGGGAAAATGAGGATGCTAAAAAAACTGATTTTCACACTATTTTCCATCATCATCCTGGCAGGCTGTGCAACGACAGATCTGAAAGTTGCTCCGGTAGCTATTTCAGACAATCCAAGCAGCAAAATTTTCCAGTTGGAGGAAACTCTTGCCGAAGGACGCACACAACAAATCCACGTCCTCTCTCCAACATGGTATGCAAAAGCTGACGGCTATCTGGACAAAGCCAGATATGGCCTGGCTAACAATGATTCAGTAGCAGGGGTCCTACAAAACGTTGCCTATGGTCATGCAAGTTTTGACAAAGCAAAGGAATATGCCCTTATTGCTCAATCGGCCATTTCTCATGCCATTAAAGCACGAGAATTGGCGAATGCAGCAGGAGCAGCATCTCTCGGAGATGATTATCAAAAATCTGAGTATGAGTTTACCGCTTTGACTGCTGATATCGAAAATAACAACCTCGCACGGGCAGAAAAAAATGAAAGCAAAGTCGCCCAGGGATTCGCTGATCTCGAACTCCGCGCTATCAAAGAAAATACTCTGGGAGAAGTAAGAACTTTATTAGCCACAAATATCGAAAATGGCGCAAAAAGATTGGCTCCAAAAACTCTGCAGGAAACTCAGGATGCCCTAGCCGACGCCGATCAGTTTATCACCCAACAACGCTATGAGCGGGTGGAGATGCAGAACAAAGCCAACGCAGCTCTATTTCAGGCACAAAGGCTAGGTCAGATAATGGCTATGAGCAATTCGCTCAAAACCATGTTACCGGAAGATATTTCTCTGCGTCATGAAAGTCAGTTACAGCAAATTACCAGTAAATTAGGTGGCCGTGATTTTAGAAATGAAACGGACGATCTTCAGTTACAGAACATTCTGGAATCGGTTATTTCCCTACAGAACGACAATCAATATCTGAAAGAAAAACTGCAGCAGGGAAAGGTCGAGATTGATTTGCAAAAGCAACAGATTGTGGCTCTAGAAGGACAAAGCAAAAATGCCCAGAGAGAACAGGAGCTCATTGCGCTGCAGGAAAGGGAAACCAAAGCCCGCCTGGAAGCAGAACGTCACTTCCAACAACTATTTAATGAAGTCCAAAGCATGTTTGCTCAAGATCAGGCTGAGGTTTATAAGCAGGCAAAAAATCTTGTCATTCGTTTAAAGGCGATTCAGTTCCCAATCGGGAAAGATCTGATCATGCCCGACAATTACGCCCTCCTGAGTCAGGTCCGCAACGCCATCCGCACCTTTGGCGAACCAGATGTTGTTATAGAAGGACACACTGACAATACCGGATCAAGTGCAATCAATGCGCAACTCTCTCAAAATCGAGCTGAAGCAGTTCGACAGTACTTCATTGCCAATGGAACCCTAGATGGACAAAAACTAACCGCTATTGGTTACGGGTCGGAAAGACCTCTGGCAGCAAACGATACGACCGAGGGGCGTGCCATCAACCGCCGGATTGACGTTATTATCAAAACAGAAATGACGAATAACTAGCAAGCTTGGTTCTCTCAAATGGCACATTTAAAAAAGCCAGCCTTTAAGGGCTGGCTTTTTTATAACTACATAATCTTACTTCACAGCAGTCAGGATATAAACCGGGTCATAAGCTTCAAACAGTTTATAATTCGAGTGGGGACGGGTTCTGGCGATATTAACTGTAACCACCTCAACCTGATAACCGGCATTGCCAAAATATTCATTTGCTGCCGTCAGAGTATCCAAAGTACTGGCATTCAAAACAATCCTTCCCCCGACGGCAAGCCGCAAATCAACCATATCCAGAATATCCCAAAGCCTGCCACCGCTACCGCCAATAAATACACGGTCGGGATCGGGCAATTCTTCCAGACAATCGGGAGCATCACCTTCGATTAAAGCAACATTTCGCGTGTTGAATTTTCGTAAATTCTCTTTGATAAACTGTCGATACTCGCTGTTGCGTTCGATAGCAAAAATTCGCCCATCAGGCAAAAGGTGATCCGCCTCGACACAGATTGACCCGGAACCAGCGCCAATATCCCATAGACACATATCGTGCCGCAGTTTCAATTTGGCCAGGGTAATAACCCGTACCTCTTCTTTGGTAATCAGCTGTTTGATACTGACAAACTCATCATCAGGAATGCCAAAGGTTGCTCTATATGCTTGAGTATCATCCTCATATTCCTTGATTAAAATCAAAACATTGAGCGGTGCCACTTCCAGTTCGAGCAAACCTTTCACGTTCGTGACACGAATTTTTTCTGCAGCAGTTCCTAAATTTTCACACAAATAGGCCTTATAACCACTCCGACGGCGACTGAGCAGCTCTCTGCCGATCATCCCTGGAGTGTTGACTCCATCAGTTAAAATAGCCGCCTTGTCATTCGCCACAATGCGATCAACAACATCTTTCAAGGCCCTGTCATGAACTGAGATAAACACAGAATCATCCCAAGGTTCACGGATTTTTGCAAAAGCGTATTGTACTGAGGTGACATTAGGTAAAAACTCAATCAACTCATCCGCTAGATTGCGTAATAAATAGCGTCCAAGACCAAAAAACAGCGGATCTCCCGAGGCAAGAACGACGACTCGACTGTCGCAGTCCTGCAAACGAGCAACCATTCGGGCCAGATTACGATCGTCAATCGCAAATTTTTCTCTTGGAAAATCGGGAAACAATCCAAGTAAACGCTGTGCCCCAAACAAGATTTCACTCTGATTAATCAGTTCAAGTGCATGTGGCGTAAACCCTTCATGACCAGCAATTCCAGCACCAATAACATGGATTGACTTCATTATTGCCTCCCTTTGGAGAATTTTTATAAATTCGAAGGTTCAATGACTCACTTAACGGAGAGTCGCTGGAACAACCGTTAAAGCCAAAGATTGCCACCAAGTCACCAAGGGAGGCTTTTCTTTGAATTCAAACCATAAAAACGATTTTGACTTTGATTCTCTTGGCGTCCGTGGTGAGTCACCAGTTTTTTAGCATCTGCCATTTAATTGTTTCACTACGGCAATTCCATCGCTGAAAAAATCGATAATATTGTGGCAGCCGAAATCCTGCTCAATATGGAACAATCGCTCCAGAGGAGCTCCAATAGCATCAAGCAAAATGACCCGATTAACCCCACCATGGGCAACAATAACAATTTCTCTCCCAACGTGGGCAGAAATAATCTTCTTTACCACCGGGCGCACCCGCTCAGCCATCTGCAGCAAGCTCTCACCTGCAGGTGGTGACACGTTGACGATATCATCCAGTCGTGCCTGCCATAATTCGGGATAATCGCGCTGTAATTGTTGCCAGGTTTGCCCCTCCCAGTCACCAATATGCAACTCCCGTAGCTCTTCCAAATATTCTGGCTGCACTTCCTGTAACAGAGCAACCTGATCAGCTGCAACTCGGCAACGGTACAGATCACTCGAATAAATACCACTGAGTTTTAGATGCTGAAAACGCCCGGCAAAAGCTGCCGATTGTTGTCGACCAAGATCGGTCAAACGCACATCAGCTTGACCATTGTAGCGTTTATGTTCAAACCCATCCACCTGCCCATGGCGCAGTAGATGTAATCGTGTTGCCTTCATCTTCCCTCCATCATCTATCAATTTTCAGGATCAAGGGCCGTCTCAATCCGCTCCCAGATCTCGTCGCAACCTTCCCGAGTCGTTGCGGAAAACAAACTGAACGCATCTCTAGGCAGTCCGGTTTCCTCAACAATCAGCTTGATCTGTTTTTCCCGCTGTGAGCGATTAACTTTATCAATCTTGGTGATAACCGCAATCGTTGGCACACCGAATTCCTCCAACCAGTCGAGAAACTTTATATCCTCTTCACGTGGGACTCTGCGGATATCAAAGATAAAAACCACTCCACAGAGAGGTTCCCGCATTTCAAGATATGTCCGAATCATCGGCCCCCAGGCTTTTTTCACCGCCAGGGGAACTTTCGCATATCCATAACCGGGCAAATCAACCAGAGAGAACTGGCCGTTAACATTAAAAAAGTTGATCAGTTGCGTGCGGCCCGGAGTTGAAGAAGTTCTGACCAGGCTTTTTCTGTTGACCAAAACATTGATCAAAGAACTTTTGCCAACATTACTGCGGCCGGCAAAAGCAATTTCCGGGAACTCTTCCGGTGGATAATTCCCCGGTTTAGTTGCACTTTTAATAAATTCAGTTGAAGTAATTTTCATAATTAATCCAATAAATGCTTCCACTTGTTTTAGTTACCGGAGAATAGCCTATGCAAAACAAGTTTGGCAACTATCAACCGAGCTTTGCCAGCCTCATGTAACAATTGTGATTTTATGCTATTCTTTCTATGGTTCTATTAGACTATTTATCTTTACAGAATCGATCAATTGTTACTATAATCATCATATTTAGATCATTACATTAAACCTTGAAGGAGGCATGAAATGCTTAGTCAAAAACTTATCAATGCAATCAATGATCAGATCCAGTATGAATATTATTCCGCTTTTATTTACAAAGCGATGCAGGCGTACTTTGAAGATGAAGATCTCCCTGGTATGGCCAACTGGATGGATATTCAATTTCAAGAAGAGATGTCTCATGCTGAAAAACTGTTCCAGTTTGTCTGCGAAACAGGTGGCCGCGTCCTGATGCAATCAATGGAAACCCCACATAATGAATATAGTTCTCCTTTGGAGGTATTTGAAGAATCGTTGCGACATGAGCAGATTGTCACATCCAGGATCAACGACCTTATGGATCTGGCACAGCAGGAAAAAAACCACGCAGCGCAAATTTTTCTCCAGTGGTTTGTCACTGAACAAGTTGAAGAAGAAGCAAATGCAAGCCATATCATTGCCAAACTGAAGAGGGTCAAAGAAGATGGTCGTGGTTTAATGATGGTGGATCAGGAACTGGCAAAGCGTGTTTTTGTCCCCATCGCTGGCGAGGCATAATTACAACCGGAACACTATACAGCCTGTCCAAGAATAGACGTCAAACGTCATAACAAAGTAAAACAACAAAGAGGGTCGTACTGAAACAGTGCGACCCTCTTTGTATGCATGGAAATAATAACTTAATCAAAAAGTACTGCTGATACCGAAGACCCCAGGAAAAACAACCAAAATTGCCAGCACAAAAACCTGAATTGCAATAAATGGCATGACCCCGCTGTAAATATCGGTGGTTTTAACCTCGGGCGGCGAAACTCCTTTGAGGTAGAAAAGACTGAATCCAAAAGGTGGCGTCAGAAAAGAAGTTTGTAGATTCATTGCCACTAAAATTGCGTACCAGATAGGATTGATTCCTAAATTGGCAGCAATCGGCGCCAGAATCGGCACGATGATATAAGATATTTCAACAAAATCGATGAAGAACCCGAGCACCATGATAACCAGCATCGACAGGATCAGGAAACCCCATTTCCCTGCGGGCAGCCCCATCATGAAGTCTTCTACCAGGTAATCACCACCGGTGTAGGTAAAAACCATAGAAAAAGCGGTTGCACCAACCAAAATAGCAAAAACCATTGAAGTAATTTTCACTGTTTCCAGCGCGCTATGCCAAACCATTTTGACCGATAACTGCCGGTACAACCCCGCCAAGAGGACTGCACCAACACCACCAACAGCAGAAGATTCGGTTGGGGTCGCAACGCCGAACAGGATGGAACCAAGCACCAGGATAATCAGGGTTAATGGGGGAACGATTGCCTTAAGGGCTCTAACAACCTGTTGTTTTTTAGTTCCGTATTCCTCCCCTGCTAAATGAATTGGTGGAGCCAGATCCTTTTTAAAATAGGTCAGAATAGCAATATAAATAACATAGAACAGCACCAGGGATAGTCCGGGCCAAAAAGCCGCCACAAACAGGTCACCGACTGGTACTTGAAAAACATCCCCGAGAATAATCAGAATAATTGATGGCGGGATAATTTGCCCGAGAGTTCCCGCAGCACAGATTGCCCCCGTTGCCAATTTCTTATCGTAGTTATACTTGAGCATAACCGGCAGGGAAATAACCCCCATAGCGACAACGCTGGCTCCGACCACACCCGTAGAGGCTGCCAATAATGCCCCAACCAGAATTGTCGAAATAGCAACACCACCGCGCATTTCGCCAAACAGAAATCCCATTGATTCAAGTAACCGCTCGGCCAACTTGGATTTCTGCAGGACAATTCCCATAAAGATAAATAGTGGGATTGCCATCAGAATCGTGTTGTTCATAACCGACCAAATGCGATGCGGCATCATGGCAAACATGCCCTGCCCCTCAGCAATCAGGCCAAAAACAACGGCAGCCCCTCCGAAAGTAAATGCTACCGGGAAGCCAAGCAACAGCAATCCCAGGCAGACAGCAAACATTATTAAACCAATCATAACAACGGCTTCCTTCTATTCATGCATAGCGTTATCGCTATAAATTTTTACGGATTTAAAATCAAAGGATATTATCTTCGATCTTATGTTGCGGGGGAAATTCCAACCCACGATACATACGGATATTCCGAGCCACAAATCCCAGCGCAGATATAATCAAAAAAATAAAAGAGAGTGGAATCACAGCCTTGATCAGATATGTGTGGGTTAACCCCCCGGGATCACCGCTGATTTCACCCATTGTATAAGATTCATGGACAAACCAGATCGACCCACTAATAATCAAATAAGACAGTGGAATCAGAAAAAGGAAAGTTCCAGCGATATTAACGATTGCTTTTAATTTAGGACTGAAGCCGTCATACAAGATATCGACCCGCACATGTCCTTCTTCTTTTAAAGCATAGGAGATGCCGAAGAGAAAAACGACGGAAAAAATGTGCCACTCCATCTCCTGCATTGCAATAGAACCAGTGCGGAAAAAGTAGCGCAAGATCGCATCATAAAATACGTTGACCAACATCACCAACATCAGAGCAGCTGAAATCCAGCCGATAACGTCGGAAAAGCGATCCAGAATTTGCTCAGCTTTTAACAGCATAATCATCCTGCCGATGGATAAGAGAAATAAGAAAAAAGCTCCCAGCAATCTCTGCTGGGAGCCATAGCTGCATAATTAAAAAACTTTACTCAAGATTATCTTTCAAATATGCATAGTCGGAAATTTCTGTCCAGCGTCGTGCTTTTTTCATGTAAGCAGTTTGCGCGTCATAAATTTTCTTGAACATGGGATCTTTAGCTGCTGTCGCTTGTAACAGTTTCTCATTCTCGACCTTCATTGCGGCAATAACTTCTTTCGGAAAAGTCTTGACCTTGACATTCGGGTATTCCGTATCAATCGTATCCATGTTTATTGCACTGTCGTTGTAGGAACGAGCATACATGTCATAGGCAGCAAGCTCCATAGCCACCTCTAAAATCTTTTGCAGGTGCTTTGGCAGTGCATCAAATTTCTTCTGGTTAACCAGGAACTGCAGTTCGGTTGCAGGCTCATGCCAACCAGTATAGTAGTATGGTGCAATCTTGTGAAAACCCATATTCAAATCAAGAGAGGGTCCGACCCATTCCAGCGCATCGATTGTTCCGCGATCAAGTGCGGTATAAAGCTCTCCCGGGGGGATGTTTGTCACAACAACACCAAGCTTAGACATAACTTCACCGGCAAAACCGGGGATCCGCATCTTCAGACCTTTTAAATCATCCAGGCTGTTGATTTCTTTCTGGAACCAGCCACCCATCTGATTGCTGGTATTTCCGCCTGGGTAGGAATTAACACCATGACGATCATAAACTTCCTTCATCAGCTCCATACCACCACCATAGTAGAACCATCCGAATTGTTCCGGGGCAATCATACCGAAAGGCATGGTGGTAAAAGCCATCGTGTTGATGTCTTTACCCTTCCAGTAGTAGGATGCGGAATGCCCCATCTCATACTGTCCAAGCTTGACCATGTCAAGAATGCCAAAAGCAGCCTTGTGCTTATTAGATGAGTCAATGCGGATTTCCATTTCGCCATTCGACATTTCCTTGACCATGTCAGCCATTTTTATGACCGCATCACCAAAAATAGGGAAGCCAGTGCCCCATGTCTGGGCCAACTTCCAACGGTACTTGGCCGCTGCTTCTGCCTGAGGGGCAAAAGTCCCAACCATCAGCAGAGAGAAAACTGCCAGGAGACAAACTGTCATACGGAATAAAGATTTTTTCATACTTTTCCTCCATCCAAGAGATAGTAGATTACGGGGTGACCCGAAACTCAACCTTTCAGGTTACAGTTCTGAGAGACTACCCCAGTTCATGGGAATTAGTGAATAGGGAAACTATAACACTTCCAATTTCATTTGTTAAAATTTAAACCAAGGTTATAAAACATTCCAACAGGGTTTCCGGCATGATGATGATCTGCACCAATTCCTGAAAATGCCAAAATTTCTTTCCTATCGGTAATTGCAACAGCACCAACTCCCGTTTCCTGGCGGATAACTGCAACCATTTCCTTTGCGGTTTCAGAACTAAACCCTTGGCTGAGAATCCCCAGGGTTCGATCAGCAACAGTAAAAGCCTTTGACGAGAACCTTGCGCCAACTTTATCTCGCACCCGCTTCTGATCCCGGATCATACTGATAAAAAGTGCCGCACCAACAGAATTGGCACAAATCATCGGGACAGCAATCACCTTGACCAGCGCAACCGCATCCCCAAAGGGGCGAGCCAAAGCCAGAATGATGCTCATTTGCAAAACTTCGGCAATCAGGGTCGCAGAAAAGGCAACAAATGGATGGAATAGCTGCTCCGGCTTTTTTCGCCGTACCAGATAAAGATAGACCAGTCCCCCGATTAATCCCTCCACTGCCGTCGAGACACCGCAGGAAAAAGCGGTGAACCCACCGAGGGAAAACCGGTGCAGCCCTGCCGTTAATCCAACTGACACCCCCAGCACAGGGCCCCCAATTAAACCAGCAAGAACAGCACCAATGGCGCGGGTATTGGCAATAGCACCCTGAATCGGCAAACCGGCGTAAGTCCCAAGGATAGAAAACAGGGAAAAAATAACATACAGCACCAGCAGTTGCCGCCGCTGCAATTTTGCACCGGAGAGATAGTCCATCGCCGGAGACTTACTGAACAGGTAAGCGATAACGATAATAACTGCAGTCTGCTGGAGAAGCTCAAATACTAGAGACATAGAGAATCCTTTTAAAAATTATCTAAATCAGCATAAAGATATTTCAAAAACTGTGCAAAGATTTCTCTATTAAGTGGTCAACATGACTCAATCAGCGGCATACATTTAATAGAACTCCACTGAATTCATAATAATCCATATAAAACGATGACTTCATCATTGACTCAAAACAGCAGTTAACTGATTATTACAGATTCGCTCGTCTCATGATCTGGAATTACTCCTGCCCCAAGTGGAGGCTTAGATGAAATTTATCCTGTTGATCGTTCGTTTGATCGACGGACTCAATACCAAGGTGGGTCACGCAATTTCCTGGCTCAGTACGATCTTGGTTCTGGTTGTCTGCTACGATGTCTTTACCCGCTATTTTTTACGTAAAAGTAGCGTTGGGGTGCAAGAGCTTGAATGGCATATTTTTGCGGTTCTGTTTCTAATCGCCGCAGCATATACATTGAAGGAAGACGGTCATGTTCGAGTTGATGTCATCTACACACAACTATCACAACGCGGGAAAGCGTGGATTAATTTATTCGGCAGTCTGGTCTTCCTCATCCCCTTTTCAATCCTGGTCATCTGGTCCTGCCAAGGCTTTATCAGTATGAGTTGGACGATCCAAGAAACCAGCCCCGACCCGGGAGGACTCCCCTACCGTTATATTCTCAAGGCAATGATTCCGGCTGGATTTATCCTGATTCTGTTACAGGGGATTGCCCTGACTCTGCGCTCATTCTGTACAGTGATTGGTCGTCCTTTGGAAGAGATAGAAGCAAAAGAAGAGAAAGAGGAACAGCAACATGCCTGAGTATATGTCCCTGGTCTTATTTGCCACTGTTTTTGCAGTGTTGTTGCTCGGCTTCCCGGTAGCATTTACTCTGGGCGGTGTTTCGCTGATCTTTGGCTATTTTACTTTTGGAATGGGCTTTTTCCAACTGCTTCCCCTGCGAATCTGGGGAACGATGACCAACTATGTATTAATTGCCGTGCCATTGTTCGTCTATATGGGGATGATGTTTGAGAAATCAGGGCTGGCTGAAGAGTTGTTAGAGACGATGGCAATGCTCTTCGGTAAAATGCGTGGTGGCCTGGCTATTTCGGTCATTCTTGTTGGTGCCGTCCTTGCTGCCTCAACTGGAATTGTTGGTGCAACCGTTGTCACCATGGGCCTCCTATCCCTGCCAACAATGCTTAAACGGGGCTATTCGCCTGAGCTGTCGACGGGAACTATCTGTGCTGCTGGCACCCTAGGACAAATTATTCCACCCAGTATCGTTCTGGTACTGCTGGGTAGCGTCCTGAATGTCCCCATTGGTGATATGTTTATCGGCGCGGTTATTCCTGGCTTGATATTGGTTAGCTTATATATTTTCTGGATTATTCTCGTCGCAATCTTCCGCCCAGAATCGGCACCGGCAATGCCAGCTGAGGAACTTGCCGATTTTCGCAAGTCGGGAATGTATCGAAAAATCATCAGAGCTTTTCTGCTGCCCTTCTTCTTAATTGTTGCGGTGCTCGGCTCAATTTTTGCCGGAATAGCCTCCCCCACTGAAGCCGCTGCTGTCGGAGCAATGGGTGCCACTCTTCTGACCATCTGGCAAAAGAAATTCAACCTACAGACCTTACGTGAAGTTATGCGTGGCACCACAACCCTCACCTGTATGGTTTTTATCTTAATTGTTGGGGCTACGACCTTTGGGCTGGTTTTCCGGGGAATGGGCGGGGATAGTTACATTACCAATCTTATTCTGGGTGCCGGAATGGAACCAGGACACTTCCTCCTGATTGTCATGATAGTTGTTTTTATAGCTGGGTTTTTCATCGACTTTATCGAAATCACCTTTATTATTGTTCCGGTCGTGGCTCCAATCTTCCAACATATGGGAATCGATCTGCTCTGGATCGGGATTTTGATCGCCATGAACCTGCAGACTTCTTTCCTCACTCCACCTTTTGGATTCAGCCTATTCTATCTGAAAGGGGTTGCTCCTCCCGGAATTACCACCACACAAATTTATAAAGGGATCATTCCTTTTGTCGGGATTCAACTCATCTGTATTTGTGTTGTGGTCTTCTGGCCCGAAACTGTTACTTGGCTACCGGAATATCTGGTTAAATAAAACCTCAATCAGCCTTTCGCTGTCGATAAGCTTGAGCAATCCCCCCGGCGGACGTTTCACGGTACAGTGATGGCAGAGCTTGGCCGGTTTCGTTCATGACCAAAGTAATTTCGTCGAAGCTGATTTTATGTTCTCCTCCAGAGAGCAGAGCAAAATGACAGCAGCTTAAGGCTCGAGTTGCGGCATGGGCATTGCGCTCAATACAAGGAATCTGCACCAGGCCATTGACCGGATCACAGGTCAGACCAAGATGATGCTCCAGCCCCATTTCTGCTGCATATTCAATCTGATTATTAGTACCCCCGTGAAGTTGCGTTGCGGCCGCAGCCGCCATCGCACAAGCGGTACCAATTTCTCCCTGACAACCAACCTCAGCTCCAGAAATTGATGCATTTTTCTTGACCAGATTACCAATCAACCCTGCCGTTGCTAAAGCTCGCAGAATATCCTCGTGGCTACACTCCAACGTTTCATTTAAATATCTCAAGACCGCAGGGAGGACTCCACTCGCTCCACACGTTGGTGCCGTAACAATCATACCGCCACTGGCATTTTCTTCCGATACGGCCAAAGCATAGGCCCAGACTTTAGCATTATTTTTCATATCCAAGCCGTACAAACTCGACTTGCGATAGAACGTATGGGCTTTACGCCCCAAACCCAACCCTCCGGGGAGGATTCCGACATGCTCCAAGCCTTGATTGATTGCTGAAGACATGACATCCCAGACACTATCGAGAAAATCAAGAAACGTAACGTCCTCACAGTTTAAAACATATTCCCACAGCGATTCTCCACTGCGTTCTAGATACTTAAGAATATCGGAGAGATTTGTTAAAGAGTAGATTAAAGGTGGAGTCACAGAATCTTCACTGTCCTGTAGGGCTCCACCACCCACACTGTAGACTTCCCAACAGTGCAGTATGGCACCAGAATCAGTCATTGCCTCAAAGCGCATCCCATTAGGATGGAGGGGCAGTTGTTTTTCAGGAACCCAAACGAGTTCCAACTCTGATTGATGGGATTGAAAAACATCAAATAATGTCTTGTCGGTTAGATGTCCACGTCCCGTTGCGGCAAGACTGCCAAACAGCGTAACCCGGTAAGATGCTGCGCCAGGATTTTTCTCCAGAAATATCAGCGCAGCTTGTCGCGGTGCCATAGTGTGGCTACTGGACGGGCCGGTACCAATACGGTAGAGCTGGCGTAATGATTCCATAGTTTATGCTCCCGGTAAGGATAGTAGTGGTGCAAAAAAAGCCCACCGAATTGGCGGGCTTTTTCTGTTTCATGTTGAGCCAATCAACAATATTAATCAAACAACTCGTAGTAAGCCCTCTCGGAAATTTTACTCCAGGCTTGTTGCTGTTTCTGAAATTTACTGAAACTTTCATAGACTTTCTTACTCATTGGATCCTTAGCAACGATTTCTTCAAGGACTTCAACTGAATATTTCCGCAGTTGTTTAATAACATCTGCAGGGAATCTTTTGAGGATAACCCCCTCTTCTTTGACCATCTTATCAAGATAAATATTATTCTTAGTTTCAGACTCACAAAGCATCCACATATTTGATGCAATTGTCGCATTGGTAACAATTTCCTGAAGATCTTTTGGTAACGCCTCATAAGCGCTCTTATTGACGAAAGACTCAAGAACTGTCCCAGGCTCATGCCAACCGGGATAGTAGTAGTATTTAGCAACTTTATAGAAGCCCATTTTGTAGTCATTATATGGGCCAACCCACTCTGTCGCATCGATAACACCACGTTCCAAGTTCGTGTAAAGTTCACCACCAGGTGAAAGAACTGCCGTACCACCAGCCTTGGCCAGAACCTTACCGCCCAGGCCAGGAATCCGCATTTTCAAACCCTTAAAATCTTCAAGGCTCTTGATCTCACGATTGAACCAGCCACCCATTTGGACACCGGTATTTCCTGCAGGTAGTGGCTTCAAGTTGAATTTTCCGTAAACCTCGTTCCACAACTCCATGCCACCACCAGTATAGAGCCAGGCATTCATCCCTTGAGCATTGAGGCCAAACGGAACTGCAGCAAAAAATTGGGCTGCAGGAGCTTTTCCTGCCCAATAGTAAGCGGCACCATGACCCATTTGAACCATCCCCTGGCTGACAGCATCAAACGCCTGCAGTGGTGGAACCAGTTCTCCTCCGCCGTAAACCTGAATATTTAAACGTCCACCGGACATAGTTTTAATTGTTTCAGCTAACTTATCTGCACCCTCACCCAGCAGTGGAAAGTGTGGCGGCCAAGTTGTTACCATTTTCCAATTATAGGTTTTTTCAGCTCGAACAATGGCCGGAGCGCCAATTGTTGTTGCCGTTGCAGCCACAGCAGTTGCTGCCGTCGCCTTTTTAAGGAAATCACGTCGATTGTTTTTTTCCATGAACGCCTCCTGTAAACCATCTCAGTTGTTTAATTAAAAGATCAATTTCTCAGAACAGGATATAACCCTGTTTTACAAATGTCAAACCTTTGGCAACACTCAGATTATTTTTTACTTGAAAATGGGAGGTCAACGATAAAGGTTGCCCCGCCTCCGGGAGTTTCTTCGACCCAGGCATGACCACCGGAAACCCGAGCAATTTTTGCTACGGTTGCCAAACCTATTCCTGTGCCGGGAACCCCCCTACTACTACTCCCCCGCTTGAAAGGCTCAAAAACTATCTCCCGTTCTTCTTCAGTAATCCCCGGACCGTGATCAACCACAATAAAACGGACCCGGTCAGAGAATTCATGTCCTGAAACTTCAATATGTGGGTCATGTTGAGCAGCATATTTCAGTGCATTTCCCAAAAGGTTTCTAAACAGATCAGTCAACAAAGATTCAGCCATTTCCACTTCTGGCAATTTCCCGATCTTCACCAACGCCCGATGTTCCACCACTTTGTCAGCTAATTCCAGAAGAACATCCTCAGCAATTTCCGTTGCATCAAGGGGTTGATCTGGACATTTTAATCGACCCACCCGTGACAGAGTTAACAGATCCTCCAATAGATCCTTCATTTTGTCTGCGGTTTTTTTGATCTCAGTAATACAGACACGACCGATATCATCGAGCTGTTCTCCATAACGTTCTTCAAGGAGTTCTGCAAAACCTATTAACGGTGTGAGGGGCGAACGAAGGTCGTGGGATACTGTCGAAACAAAAGCATCTAATTCATGATTAGTCTGCTGTAACTGGCGCCTGGTTTCTATTCGCTCGGTAATATCCCGGCTGACCGCGAGTTTGTGAGTTGGATCTTTTGCCAAAGGGTATGGAGAATGGATAATTTCATAGGTTCGTCCGAGATCAAATATAGTCTTTTCTTCACGAACAATGCTCCCCCGTAAAACCTGTGGCAAAGGGCAATCAGAACACACCTGATGCTTTTGATAGATTGCCTGATAGCAGGGTTTTTCACCAATTTCCCCAATGATATCCAGCATGGCGCGATTGGCAAAAGTGATATAATAACTGCCATCACAGATATAAGCAGGATCAACCATGCCATCAAGAACGGCTCGTAGACCTGCTTTCTCCAGTTCAAGCTCATAGGTACGCTCTTCTACCGCAGCCCGGAGATTGACTTCGAGTTCTTTAAGACGGGAAATATCAACAAAAGCCTCGACACCACCAATGACATTGCCAGCATCATCACGAAGTAGGTCGACATTTTTGGTCAGTGCAATGGTGCGACCATCTTTATGTTGAACTGAGCAGGTCAGCCCAATATCTGGCTTAGGGATTGATTCAGAAAAAAGGCCACATTCTCTAAGGCAGGGATCACCAGCGAGAAAAGAACAATCTTGTCCGACAGCTTCCTCTGCAGAATAGCCGGTAATTCGCTCTGCTTCGGCGTTCCAATAAACAATATTTTTGTCCGTATCGACCAGAAACAGACCGGTGGGAATGGTTTGCAACAAGGTTTCGATGGGGTATTCAGCAAGCAGCCGATGGAGGTTAGAGTTCATAGGAGCTCCCCGAAGAAAATATCCTTTAAAAACAATAGCGTAGATGATTATAGCACTTCATCATCCTGCAGGGTATTTTTTAAAACGCGTTAAGGAGATATTTTTCAGGCAGCTCGCCCGATCACCGCAACATAAACTTGAGCAGCGCCCCCTTCAATCAAAACACGACTACAGGCCGCAACTGTTGCGCCAGTAGTCATGACATCATCAATCAGTAAAATCTTTTGCTCCGAAATATCTTTTTGTAGTGTAAATGAGCCCTGTAAATTCTTGACTCTCTCTTTAGCAGACAAACCCTGCTGTGATTCTGTCTCCCGGGTCTTGACCAACAGATCATTGACAACCGGCCATTTTCTGATTCTGGAAACTTCCCGGGCAAGTAATAAGGCTTGATTGTAACTCCTCTGTTGTAACCGTTTACGCTGTAACGGCACCGGCACCACCAGATCAATATTCAAATTGCTATCAATAGCCTGTTCGAGCAACTTCCCCAACGCTCGGTCTAATCCTACTTTGCCATTAAACTTAAACTGGTGGATGGCGTGCCGCAGCGATTGGTCATAAAACCCAACTGCGTAAACCTTTGTATAGGCTGGTGGCTGTTTTATGCATCGACCGCATAGATGTGAGCTGTTGGATAGCCCCGCAAAAGGGAGAGAACAAAGAGAACACTTGGCATCTGAAAGGGATCTGAACCCAGCAAGGCAAGAGCTACAGAAAACAGCAGAATAATCATTTGGGAAGGTACAACTACAAAGAGGGCAGGCAGGTGGGAAAAAAGATTTAAATAGCTGGGCTAAAAAGTGTCTGGTACCTGAAAATTTCCCATGACCGTCAGTCATTGATTAACTGACCAACAATGATTGTCCAGTCATAGCGGCAGGTTTTTCTAATTCCAATAGTTCTAGAATTGTTGGTGCCAGATCAGCGAGAATACCGTCACGAA
>JASJGT010000138.1:0-3431 GCA_033791405.1 Desulfuromusa sp. | reverse complement strand
TTTTTGGTGGAATCTACTCAGGGATGTTCACTGCCAATGAAGCTGCTGTAGTCGCATGCTTTTACGCCTTTTTTGTTGAAATCTGCATTCACCGTGATATGAAGCTGATGGATATGAAGCGGGTGATTGTGTCATCGGCGGTGACTTCTGCGACACTGTTGATTATTGTTGCCGGTGCCTCTGTTTTTGGTGAATATCTGACCTTTGAACAAATTCCCAACAAAATTGCGACCGCTGTTGTCAGCAGTATTTCTTCTCCCTGGGTGTTTCTGCTGGCGGTCAATATCCTACTGTTGATCATCGGCATGTTCATGGATATTATTTCAGCAACCCTGATTCTGACCCCGATCTTTTTGCCATTGCTCAGCAAATTTGGTATCAACACCATGCACTTTGGTTTGCTGATGACTATTAATCTGGGAATTGGCTATTGTACCCCTCCACTTGGAGTCAGTTTGTATATCTCTGGAGCAACGGTCAACCGTGATCTGGTTTATGTGTCAAAAGCGGTGATGCCATTTTTACTGATTCAGATTGCAATTCTGATGGTCTTGACCTTCTGTCCCGATTTAGTTTTGTTTTTGCCGCGCTGGGTTTACGGTTGATAACATAACCATTATTGGTCACCATCTTTCGCAATAAAGCGATATTTTTATTCAGGAGTTGCCGATGTCAGATAATCTTCGGGTAGAAAAACGGGAGGAACAGGTCAGTCTGTTTATGGCGGATGGTGTTATCTTCGATGGCCGGGTTCATCTGGCTCAATATGCAATGCTTCATTCGGGTGAACAGACGGTCCTTGATCTGCTGATGGAAAAAAATCCATTTTTACCAATGCATAGCAGCAGTGGGGAGTTTCATTTGATCCAGAAAAAGTTAATCAGTCATCTGCGTTGTGAAATTCTTTTGCAAAAGGAACTAGAATATACTGAACGGCAGGTAAAAATTAGTTTCCCCGGCAATGAAACACTCCAGGGAGCTCTTAAGATTGATACGCCAAATGATAGTGTCAGGTTGACCGATTATATCAATGGTGGCAACGATTTTTTTCCACTCTTCTCCGGGGGGATATCCTATCTGGTTAATCGTAATTTAATCCGGGATATTGTCCTGCTCAATGGATAAACTGCCACATAAAAAATCAAAAATCCAGCCCCTTGAGGCTGGCTTTTTGATTGCCAGTAAGTCTGCAATCAAAATTTGATATAGTACGTTTTAATCAAGCATTGCTGTTATCTGTGGGCTGTCCCGTTTCATGACAAACAGGTAACTTTCCTTCAATTTTTTGGTGAAAATAGTTCCGATCCAGAGTGGACTCCAGACAACTCCAGCCATCAGCCAACGTTTCATGGCTCCAGAGTCAGTTTTGTCAGCTTTAATCGTCAGATCGACTTGCTCATACCCCTGACGGGAAATTTGTACCTGGTGCTGACTACCAGTGCTGAGCGCATAGTCATATTGAACTGGAGTTGCTCCGATCTCCGTTCCGTTAATCGTGACCATAGCTCCCGGAGGCTCAGATTGGATCAGTGCCTGGTGGGGTGCACATGCGCTGAGAAATGTTAGCAGCACAAAAAGGGTGAACAGTTTACTTTTCATTTGGGTGCTCCTTTTTACTAAACTGACCTACTGGCACTCTTTTATGCTGCAATGCTTGTGCCTTTTAAATCTTCAAATTGCGGGTTTTCCTTTCCTCGGGAATATAAAAAATAAGCTAGCTGATATTGAAGATATAGCTCATCTCCAATGAATATATATTGTCCTATCGACAATCTTTGGAAAAGCTTAAACTCTTATTCTAGCGACATAATTTGTCTGAATATGCAGATTTTGCGTAGAATTACACGGTGGGTTCTGTCTCTCTCTGTGACGTGCTCAAGTAAGTTTTTAAGAAACTTCCTGTATAGGAATCTGGCGTTTCAGCAACCTGTTCAGGGGTTCCCGCTGCGACGATATTCCCCCCCAATGCGCCCCCTTCCGGACCAAGATCAATGATGTAATCAGCAGTCTTAATGACATCGAGGTTATGCTCAATAACCACCACCGTATTTCCAGTTTCAACCAGCCGATTAAGCACTTCAAGCAGCTTGTGAATATCGGCAAAGTGTAATCCGGTGGTTGGCTCATCAAGGATATAGATGGTTTTTCCGGTTGCCCGTTTACTGAGTTCGCGGGAGAGTTTAACCCGTTGTGCTTCGCCACCGGAAAGGGTTGTGGCACTCTGTCCCAATTTGATATAGCCGAGTCCGACATCGCGGACTGTCTGCAGTTTGCTACTGATTCTGGGAATATTTTCGAGAAAACGACTCGCCTGATTCACCGTCATATCAAGAACATCGGCAATACTTTTCCCTTTGTATTTTACCTCCAGGGTTTCGCGATTGTAGCGGGCCCCTTTGCAGATTTCACATTGAACATAGACATCGGGCAAAAAGTGCATTTCAATTTTAATGATGCCGTCGCCACGGCAGGCTTCACAACGACCACCCTTTACGTTGAAGGAAAAACGTCCCGGTTTATAGCCGCGAATTTTCGCTTCCGGCAGCTGGGCAAACAGATCCCGTATATCGGTAAAAACACCGGTATACGTGGCCGGGTTGGAGCGTGGTGTTCGTCCAATCGGCGATTGATCAATATCAATGACCTTGTCGAGTAACTCCATCCCACGGATCTCTTTCACTGGACCAGATTTTTCACGCGCGCGGTTCAGTTTTAGCGCCAGGGCTTTGTAGAGAGTTTCTATCACCAGTGATGATTTCCCTGATCCGGAGACCCCGGTGATGCAGGTGAGAACTCCAAGGGGAATTTTGACATCAACCTCTTGCAGGTTATTGGCCTGGGCGCCGATAATTTCAAGCCACCGTTCAGTTGAACGGCGCTCCGTCGGAATCATGATCCTCCGTTTTCCAGAGAGAAAATTACCGGTGAGAGAGTCGGGGTTTTCCAGAATCTGCTGAGGAGTTCCTTGTGCGACAACCTGACCGCCATGGATGCCTGCCGCAGGACCCATATCAATAACATGGTCGGCGGCAGTAATGGTTTCTTCGTCATGTTCCACCACCAGAACGCTATTCCCCAGATCACGCAACCGCTTTAAAGTGGTCAGTAGCCTTTGGTTGTCGCGTTGGTGTAGTCCGATGGAGGGTTCATCAAGGATATAGAGAACCCCGGTCAGGGAGGAACCAATTTGCGTGGCCAGGCGGATACGTTGCCCTTCCCCGCCACTCAGAGTTCCGGCGCTACGACTTAAAGTCAAATAATCAAGGCCGACATGGGAAAGAAAGGAGAGTCGTTCACGAATCTCTTTGAGAACCCGTCGGGCGATCTCCATATCTTTGTCAGACAGAACCAGATTGCGAAAGAACGCCTCTGCATCGGCAATCGACATATCGGTCACCTGCTGAATGTTCTTTTCTCCAACGGTAATGTGC
>JASJGT010000137.1:0-2683 GCA_033791405.1 Desulfuromusa sp. | reverse complement strand
ATTATAAATGAATAAACAGGATTTTGAATTCTTAAAAGAACTGGTTGAAACACCAAGCCCTTCTGGTTATGAGCAACCAGCTCAACGGGTTATCAAGAAACAGCTCGATGGCGTTGCCGATGGTCTGCGCACCGATGTTATGGGTAATTTGATTGCCGATCTCAAGGGGAAGGGCGGTCCACGGGTTATGTTGGCGGGCCATTGTGACGAAATTGGCTTTATGGTGCAGTATGTCGATGATCGCGGTTTCATCTATTTTGGTGCAATAGGTGGAGTCGATCCACACCTTTCACCGGGGCAGCGGGTGTCGATCCATACAGATCAGGGTGATATCCCTGGCGTCATTGGCAAAAAAGCCATTCATCTGATTGAGCCCAAGGATCGCGAAACGGTCATTAACCTGAAAAAGCAGTTTATCGATATCGGTTGTTCCACCCGAGATGAGGTGGAAGCGTTAATCCAGATAGGTGATCCAGTCACCTTTGCTGTGGGTGTACAAAAGTTGCAAAATGATCGGGCAACGTCACGGGCTTTTGATGACAAAATGGGTGCATTTATTGTCGTTGAGGTGATGAAGCGAATCAAGGAACAGGGGAAAATTGATTCTGATCTCTATGTTGTCTCCACGGTTCAAGAGGAAATTGGCTTGCGTGGTGCGGCAACCAGCAGCTACGGAGTTAAGCCCGATGTTGGTATTGTCGTTGAGGTCACTCATGCTACCGATTATCCAGATGTCGAAGAATCTGCAATTGGTCGGGTTGAGCTTGGAAAAGGCCCCGTACTTGCGAGGGGAGCCAACATCAACCCGGTTCTGTTCAAATTAATCCTTGAAACGGCGACAGCTGAAGATAGTCCTATTCAGATCATTGGTGTTCCACGTGCCACCGGTCCCGATGCTCATGTCATGCAACTATCCCGTGGTGGAGTTGCAACGGCACTGTTGGGGATTCCTTTACGCTACATGCATACCCCGGTAGAAACTCTCTCCTTATCAGATATAGACCATGCCATATCCCTGTTAGTGGCCATGGTAAAACGGATCAATAAAGCTTCTTCTTTTATCCCAATGTGATTCTCTTGAATGTCAGTCAATAGTCGTTGAAACTTGACAACTCATTAAAACCGGCGTAGCTTTTACGGAACAAGATCAAGTTTTAATTCTCACTACTGTATGTTGAATTGTGGCTCTTCTATAATATAGGGGAATCTGTTCAATCCTTCCGTCAGTTCCCTTTAGTTTCTCCTATATTACAGCTGTTGATTTGTGTCTGTAACATCAGGAGGCTGTTATGACTCACACCCACATGCGCAAACACGTTGAAACCATGCTTGGTCGCGCTGATATCGCTCTTGATGGTAAACGTCCTTGGGATATCCGGGTTAAAAATAATCGTCTTTTCCAGCGTGTCTTAGCAAAAGGAAGCCTGGGATTTGGTGAAGCCTATATGGATGGTTGGTGGGATGCTGAATCGCTTGATCAACTTGTTACCCAGCTGATTAAATCTCATCTCGACAAACAGTTCAAATCTATTGTTGTTCTTGTGGATTCCCTTAAGGCTAAATTTCTCAATTGTCAATCAGTCAATCGAGCCTTTCAGGTTGGTGTAGAGCATTATGATATTGGTAATGATCTTTATCAAAGTATGCTTGATTCGAGGATGATTTACAGTTGTGGTTACTGGAAAGAGGCACAAACTCTAGAAGAAGCACAGCGCGCCAAACTCGACCTGACCTGTCGAAAACTACATCTGAAAGAGGGGCAGAAGATTCTGGATGTTGGTTGTGGATGGGGTGGAACGGCGCGTTATATGGCTGAAAATTACGGGGTTAAAGTTGTCGGAATTACAATTTCCAAGGAACAGGCAAAATTAGCACAAGAGAACTGCCGTAATCTGCCTGTAGAGATCCGTGTTCAGGATTATAGGAAGATTCAGGACCGTTTTGATCGGATTGTCTCTATCGGTATGTTTGAACATGTTGGTTATAAAAATTACCGGACCTATTTTAGAAAAATCAACCAATTATTGAAGGATGACGGTTTATTCCTCTTGCATACAATTGGAGGAAACACTCCAGCAAAAAGAACCGATCCATGGATTGAGCGTTATATTTTCCCGAACGGGATGATTCCTTCTTCACAACAAATAAGTTCATCGTTTGAAGGTCATTTTGTTTTGGAGGATTGGCATAATTTTGGGTTGGATTACGATAAAACGCTGATGAAATGGCATGAAAATTTTGAGAATGCCTGGTCGAATCTTCGAGAAAGTTACGATGAACGCTTTCGCCGGATGTGGAATTATTACCTGCTTGTCAGTGCTGGGTCTTTCCGAGCCAGGGAAAATCAGTTATGGCAGATAGTTTTGTCAAAGAAAGGTTTGTCTGAAAATTATGATTGCCCCCGCTGAATTCGGCAGGGGTCGACAATTTCCAATCAAATGATTTTACTATTTTTTAGGGGGAACTCGACGCTTTGATGCTGGTTTCTGTGAACGCGAGCCATATTTTTTAACTCCAGCATTACTCTTGCCAAATTTTCTCCGCTTGGAAAAATCGTTTGTGGCTGATGTGTACGATCCGGCATCAGGGCTGATCTGCAATTGCTCATCACAGACCCAAACCCCTTTTAGCTTGTGTAATACATCTTGGGACAGATCTTTTGGTATATCGACCAGGCTGAACT
>JASJGT010000136.1:0-2631 GCA_033791405.1 Desulfuromusa sp. | reverse complement strand
TTGATCATTTTAATGCCTTACCGGCAGCTGTGTGATGAGCGAAACCAATGTGTCCGGGTCTTCCAGTAGATCTCTACCGCCGAGCAATTCGAATCCGCTGGTTTGCCGCACGAGTGTATTGATTGTCTCCAACTGCCGTTCGGCCGTATCCGGGTCCGACGCCAGAAAAATCTGCTTCATCAACCGGGTGAACATATCCGTAGGGCTAAGAGACGACAGCAAGCTGGTTGGTATGGGTTGAATTCGCGGAAAGATAATAACATCCGGATCAATCCAGTGCCGGTAGGACCCTTGTAAATATTGCGAGACATCGACCGAAATTTTATCCCCCCCCGATTGACACTCTGCCGTCAGACAGTTCAGCTCGCCATAACGTCTGCAAAGGTCCTTCGACAAGTGAAAGTCCCGGTACCACGGGTATACCCGAATGGTCCCATCCCGAGCGTCCATGAGCAATGAGTCATCGGATACATAATCAAATCCGCTTCTAACCAGGTTGAGGGCCGATGTTGTCTTGCCGCAACCGCCGTCACCCGAGATCAGATATCCGATGCCATTGTGGCAGAGCCCGGCAGCATGAAGGTAAAACCGGCCGGCTGATTTCATGGTTTCGATGAGGGGTCCGCTCACAAGCGAGCAAATGGTGGACATCTCGTTCTGAATTTCTGGACGAATAAACGCCTCGCAATGCCGGGTTGCTGAATCGAACTGGACTATCGAACCGTCTTTTGAAGTAAAATAATATTGAGACCCCCGGCGGTATGTGTGTGTAATCGGTGTTTTCACTACAGATGAGGCACCAGAAGGAAGAGGTGGGGGCGAAGATTGGATCGCCACTACCATTTCCAGAGGGTTTAAAAACGAGAGGTGTTGCCCAGGACACAGTGAATCAAAATAGTTCTTCAACCCGGGAAATAAATAATCCTCGCAACGAATATTTACCGGAAGTGATTGAACCATAATGGTGTCTCTGACCACGATATTTCTCCTCAGATAGTTGTCAGCCAAAGTACTGATCTAATCCTATGAGGTGGATGAGCAGAGCGCAGTAAATAGCATTTTCCAGTTTACCCAATAGCTGTTTAATTGCTTGACTTATAAAGTTTGGCCTTACAGTCAATTAATCCGCCCAAATGACAAATAGATAACCGTACTGGATTAGTTTTTTTTCTTCTTTTACCGGGCAGTTTAAGTTCTCATATCTAAGGGTTTATCGGGTTTTTCACATCCATTATAGCTTCCAAGAGTCATGGTGACTCTATCCAATGGCTGTTCACACTTGGTCATTTTTGGTTCAGAAAACGGCTTTTTGGTGTTTTTCTTCATGTGAATACACTCCTTTTGAGTAATACGTTGTTTGAATGAAAAGGAATTACTAACAAGGCGTTACTAACCCCTCTTCTTCCAGCTGCTGGGTAAACTGGAAAATGCTATTTACTGCACTCCGGTCATCTATTTCGTAGGAATCAATAAGCGAAGTCGCAATCTGGGAAACGTTCATTTTTTCACGAAAACCGTTCCAGATTTGTAAACTAGTGTCATTGAGATGATAGTAGTACTTTGTTTCTACATCCAACAGTACGGCACCATCGTCGAGTTCAGTGCAGATGACCGAAGGGTTTATTTGATAACTTTTGTTTTGTTGCATGTTTTGTCCTTCCTCCATGAATTTGAAAGCATCGGCATCGATCTTTTGATCGCCCAACCAGTGTTTTACATACAATCAGCAAGACACGTACCAAAAATAAAAGATACCTGGTTTGTGTATTAATTTTAATTTGTTATAATTCTATTTATTCAGAGACACTAGCAAAAGGAGAGAAGAAAATGAAATACTTGTGGGTAGTTTACTACCGTATTGCAAAAATCCAATTTTCTAAAAGACCTGCATGTAGTGAAGTCTAAACTGTTATCAATAATACAGTTCTCTATAAAGCTCAGGTTACCTCGAAGTACTCGGATAGATTACAGGAACTGTACCTATCAGCTTCGCCCTTATCGGCATATAGCCAGTCAATGAAAATAAGGCTAATTCCAAGCACCGCTACATCTTGTGGTTAGACGAAATTTTTGGTGGGTGATGATGACACACCAATCAACGAATATATCTGATAAATCGGTCGCGTGGTGATGTATTGAGAGTATTCCACGAATTCCACAATTGGCAAAACCTATGATTCCAGAGTCTGAATCGAAAGCAAGTTTTAAAAACCACTATATATTGTGGCCAGGTGGAATTCGAGTAGGTGAAAATGTATTCTTCACCGACACTTAAACATTTCTTAGAAAAGGCATTTTCCAGTTCCCGGTGATGATCGCCGTGATTTCAGCCCATCAAATTACAGTTGATTTGCGATGGGACTATCTGAATTTTCCGAAGACCAGATCTTTTGCGTTTCTCGCCTGTTCTCAAAAATTAAAACCGACAGTGCTTTCGATTCAAGCGCTGTCGGTTTTATTTTATTGGAAGTAGAATGTCAGTCCTGAGCGGCCCGTTCCTGGGCCTGGCGGATCAAGTCCACCAGGCTGGTCATTTTCGGCTGGGGACGGCTGCCAGAGAGCGCGTCGAAGGATTCCGGTGACAGGCAGGACTGCATGTGCGCCACTACGTCGAAGCGCTCCCACCAGCAG
>JASJGT010000135.1:0-3654 GCA_033791405.1 Desulfuromusa sp. | reverse complement strand
CCCAAAGTCTGGGCTTGGCGCAGTAGCCGTGCGAAAATTATCGCTGAACGGGTCGATCGACTTGCACTGATTTTCCCTTTTGAACCAGAAATATATGAACCCCTTGGGGTTATTGCTGAATATGTTGGAAATCCGCTTCTTGATGAGTTTGCTGATAATCAACCGCAGGGATTCTTACGTAATCAGTTAGGATTGAAAGATGAAGAACAGGTTATTGGTATTTTCCCGGGGAGCCGGAATAGTGAACTGCAATATATTCTGGATAGTTTGATCGAAACGGCCGTTCTCTTACATCAGGAAAAACCGGGTTTAAAATTTTTAGTACCAGTTGCCCCTTCTCTCTCACAAGATTTATTGGTGCAAAAGTTTTCTGCTGCCGGTCTGCCGGTGCATATCGTTATGGAGAATATTTATGAGGTTTCCGCTGCCTGCGATGCTGTTTTAACCGTATCAGGAACGGTGACACTTCAACTGGCATTAACCGGTACACCTATGGCGATTCTCTATAAAGTTGCACCCTTAAGTTATGCTATTGGGAAGAGGCTAATTAAAATCGAACATGCTGGATTGACACATATTATTGCTGGTCGCGGTATTGTCAGTGAATTTATTCAGGATGATGCCCAGCCGGCAGAGATGTGTTGTGAAGTTTTACGTCTTCTTGATGATCACGAGTACACAGAAACAATGAGATATGCTTTGGAAGAAGTACGTCTAAAAATGGGCGGGGCAGGCTGTTCAGTCCGTGTCAGTGATATCGCTGCACAAATGTGTTCAGACATATCTTAGATCTGATAAGGCAGATTAGTGCTTTTAAATAACAAACAAAAAAATATTTATATCAGGTTGGTCAAGTATGCGGCACCATACAAATGGATCATTGCATTGTCGATGGTTGCTTCGTTGGGTGTCGCAGGATCAGACGCTTCTATTGCCTATTTGGTCAAGCCCTTTGTCGATGACTTGATCGTTGCCGGAAATCTGGGTCTTGCAAAACTTGTCCCATTTCTAGTTGTCGGTCTGGCAACTATCAAGGGCGTTTCCCGTTATGTTCAGTCGTACTATATCCGCACAGCAGGACAACTGGCAATTCAGGATATCCGCAATGAAGTTTTTAGCCACACGCTAAAGTTGTCGATGCGTTTTTTTACCAAGAGTTCTTCTGGTTCGTTGATGTCAAGAATCCTAAATGATATCAATGTTATGCAGGCTGCTCTTTCGGATGTTCTGGTGACTTTGCTGCGAGAAAGCCTGACCATGTTGGCTTTAACAGGTTATGCTTTTTATGCTGATTGGAAGATGGCTCTGATGGCTTTTGTGGTGATTCCTGCAGCTGTTTGGCCAGCAGTTGCTATTGGTAAAAAAATTAAAAAGTTTTCTCGGCGTGGTCAAGATGCGATGGGGAATGTGACAAGCGTTCTTGAACAGAGTTTTTCCGGCATCAAGGTGATCAAGGCGTTTGCTACTGAAGACCAAGAGGAACAGAAATTTGTTCGGGAAAATTCCGGTTTCTTTACCCATATCCGTAAAACATTCAGATACTCAGCCGCATCAGCTCCAGTTATGGAAATTATGACCTCATTCGGGGTTGCAGCTGTTCTCTGGTATGGACTGAATCGAGTTGCGGCTGAGGCAATAACAAAAGGTGAGTTGTTTTCCATCCTTGCGGCTATATTGTTGATGTATTCGCCACTTAAACGTCTGACTAAAGTTAATAACACCATTCAAAAAGCGATTGGCGCTGCAGAACGTGTTTTTGAGATCCTCGATAATCAGGCTGAAATTGTTGATGCTCCAAATGCAGTTGATCTGCCTCGTAGCCAAGGTTATGTCAGCTTTGAAAATGTCAGATTTGCTTATGATGATGAACTCATTTTGCGTAATTTTTCTGTTCAGGCTAAGCCTGGTGAGGTTGTCGCCCTGGTCGGATCAAGTGGGGCTGGAAAAAGTACCCTGATTGGACTATTAAACCGATTTTATGATCCTCAGCAAGGACGTATTCTGATTGATGGCCATGATATCCGTGAGATAACACAGAAAAGTTTGCACGCAAATTTGGCGTTAGTCGATCAAGAAACTTTTTTGTTTAATGATACTATCGCGAATAATATCCGTTATGGTCAGCCCGATGCCGATTTATCGTTAGTAGAAAAAGCGGCCACTCAAGCTTATGCAGATGATTTTATTCGGCAGATGCCTGACGGTTACGAGACGCTGGTCGGTGATCGCGGTGTTCGCTTGTCTGGAGGGCAGCGACAGAGGCTTTGTATCGCCCGAGCCATTTTGTGCGATGCCCCGATTCTTTTGTTGGATGAGGCAACCAGTGCTTTGGATACAGAAAGTGAAGCCATGGTGCAGCGGGCTCTTGGTAATTTGATGCAAAACCGTACCACATTTGTTATCGCACATCGGCTTTCTACCGTTATGCATGCAGATCAGATTCTGGTACTTGATCAGGGTGAAGTTGTCGAATCAGGAACCCATCAGGAACTAATCAAATATGATGGGTTGTATAAACGTCTCTGCGATGCCCAGTTTGGAGAGTAAAACTGATGAAGATCGGTGATCGACTGCTTTTGGTATTTGTTCCCTTCATTGCATCACGGGTGATGCGTTTACTTGATCTATCGTTAAAGAAAGAAACTTTAGGGGAAGATCACCTTCGTAGCACTTGGGAGCGGGGCGAGCAGGTCATCATTTCATTCTGGCATGACCAACTCTTCTTGTTAGTTTTTGGCTATCCTGGCAAACATGCAAAGTTGTTGATCAGTTCTTCGAAGGATGGTGAACTCCTCGCTCGAACGATGAAGTACTTTAATCAGGACACGGTTCGGGGTTCATCTTCCCGTGGCGGTCGAGCCGCCTTTAAGGAAATGTTGGATCTTTGCCAAGAAAAAGCCGATATCGTTTTAACCCCAGATGGACCTAAGGGGCCTCGGCACGTGTTAAAAGATGGCGTTGTTCAACTAGCGCGGATGAGTGGTCGTCCGGTTATCCCGATGGCATTTGTCTGTAGTCGTGGTCATCGTTTTAAATCCTGGGATCGTTTTTTATTTCCATATCCCTTTGGACGTGGTGTCTATTCTTTTGGAGAACCCGTATATTTTGACAAACAGGAGGGGGTTGATCTATTTCGCGAGCGGATAATAAAAGCCATGCAAGAGAATCAACAACAAGCTGAAGCACATTTGGAGTCGTATGGTGTATCTGCTGTATAATGGCCTGCTCTTATTCGCGGCAATATTTCTGGTACCTTATTATCTGATTCGCGGACTGCGTTACGGGAAAAGTCGTCGCGGCATCAGAGAACGATTAGGTTATTATTCTCCAGAACAGTTGGCTGCTATTGGAAGGGGGCGAATTGTTTGGATTCATGCCGTTTCGGTGGGTGAGACTCGGGCCGCCGTTCCTTTAATAAAACAAATTCGATCGAAATATCCCGATTTCCAGATTTTAGTGAGTAATGTAACTGAGACCGGACATGCGGTAGCCCTGGATAATAAAGAAGTGGACCTTTGCCTGTTTTTCCCCTTCGACTTTTCCTGGTCTGTGCGTAAAGCTCTCAGTACTGTAAATCCTGAATTGATCATTATTGTCGAGACAGAGATTTGGCCAAATTTTACGCGGCTTGCACATCAACTTAAAATTCCGCTG
>JASJGT010000134.1:0-5664 GCA_033791405.1 Desulfuromusa sp. | reverse complement strand
TCATAGAGTAATTGCACGCCTCACATATGAAGTTTTTTACCTAGCCATCTCTAATTTGAGGTTTTTACAAGTTAATCATACTTGATGAATACATCCATTGAAATTATCGGCACGGAATCTTTAGGGGTTCGGGGTCTCTGTTGTTTTGTCAAAACGGGCAAACGGCGGATCGTAATTGATCCCGGAGTGGCCTTGGGATATTTACGTCACGGGTTACTTCCTCATCCAATTCAGGTTGCGACAGGTGAACGGGTGCGGCAACGGATCATTGAAACACTCAGCCAGGCAACGGATGTTGTATTCAGTCATTTCCATGGCGATCATATTCCTCTCAGAGATGCGAACCCATACCAGCTGGCAATTCGGCAGCTTCCGGTAAACTTTCGGAACATTTGCTGCTGGAGTAAATCAATAGATGATTCCAGCGATAAAATGAAACAGCGTGCCCAGGATTTAAGGAACCTCCTAGGCCAAAATTTACATATGGCTGAGGGCATTTCAGACGGGCTTATGAGCTTTTCAAGAGCAATGCCGCATGGGGCACAAGGTAGTAAGCAAGGCACTGTTATGATGACTCGAATTAATGTGGGTGATACGATTTTCCTCCATGCATCGGATATTCAGCTTTTGGATGCAGATACCATTGAGTATATCATCGCATTGCAGCCAGATATGGTCCTTGCCGCGGGGCCGCCATTTTATCTTGAGAGATTGACAGAAGAGCTACGTACAGTGGCATGGGAAAATGGCCTGCGTTTGGCCCATAATGTGGACACATTAATCCTTGACCACCATCTTATGCGTGACCAACAGGGCCCCGAATGGTTAAAAGCTCTTTCACAAGAAGTCGGCAAACAGGTATATTGCGCAGCTGATTTTATGGGAAAAAAACGTCTTCTTCTTGAGGCAGAAAGAACAAAATTATATAACACACTGCCTGTGCCGACACATTGGCACGAGGAGTATGCAAAGGGATTGTTCAGTGCTGAAGACTATCTCAGCAAGCATTAATTTCCGGACGGGGTTATGTAGCGGCCTACTGTCAGAGGACAATAAAGTCTGACCAAAATATTGATAAAAACTTCTACTAAAAGGACTTTCTAATTTTCGTTTTCAGTTTCTCGTACAGCTGACGGCTTTCATCCTCAGTCACCTGAATTCCAAGTTCGCCGACAAGTACTTTCCAAAGTTGTTCTGAATCGATAATCTTTAGGTTTCGTGTATTAGATTTTGAAATTACCCAATACTCCAAATCACGTAAGGATCGAGTCTCACTATCTTGGATAAGTGACGCTACCAAATGATTAACAAAGGCTGCATCGGGGTGTCGGTGAGAGTAGAAATGTCCTAACTCGCAGTCCGCTTGACCATAACGTGAAAATTCGAACCGATACAGAGAAAAGAAATCTCCGTCTTTCATAACTTGCATGTGATATTCGCCAAGCCGACTCTCAGCAATGCGAAAAACCTTTTCACGATCATTCGATTCAATTTCTGACATGGGAACCGGAATCCCTGGACCAAGAGAACCAAATCCAACGTCTAGTACATACTGTTGCCCTTCATACTCAACCATCGTAATTCGATGTGTTAGCCCAGGATGGATGTCTTGGTTATAAATTACTCGTGCTAGATAAAGCGTTGGCGAGAATCCAAGTTCCTCCAAGACTTCGTATAAAAAGCCATTTTGTTCAAAACAATAACCGCCGCGTCGTTGGATAAAAATTCTCTGGTATAGGGATCCGAAATCAAGCGCTAAATCTTCACCGAGCTGGCATCCTACACTGCTGAAAGCAAATGTAGCTACATGCCGACCAACAAGATCTTTCAGAAATGAAAAATCCAATTCGCGGCCATATAAGCCAAGGGCCTGTAGATAAGCTTGAACCATTTCAGAACGTTTTATCATGTTCTCAGTTACCTTCATGTTTATCAAAACAAATCTTTTGTATGTCTGTCAAGATCAGGCAGAACTGAATCATGGGCATACAGGGTAGAAAAATAACGGTGGCGGCCGATGGGCGGACACGGGCCACCATAGCCGGTACGCCGCCAGTCTTTTTTCCCCTCCATGGTGCCGGTCGGCAGTTCAGGGGCGGTGACAAGTCAGCCTGGTCATGGTCTCAACAGACCGGTCATCTTGCTCAAATAAGTAGGTGATGGAAGTCAGCTCCATACGCCTGCAATCTGCTGACCACATGTCTTGCAGCTACCGTCGACCAAGTTGTTCTGCCGGATACTGAAGCCGTAGCGGGCGATCAACTCAGCGCCACAACCCGGACAGAAGGTATTTTCCCCGCCTTCGCCTGGAACATTACCTTCGTAAACATAGTGCAAGCCCTCTTCAAGGCCGATTTCCCGCGCCTTGCGCAAGGTGGTCACCGGTGTAGGTTGCCGGTCCAGCATCTTATAGGTGGGATAAAAGGCCGTCACATGCCAGGGGATGGTTGGTGAAACCGATTTGATGAATCGGGCTATATCGCGCATCTCTTCCGGCGAATCATTGAGGCCGGGAATGAGGAGCGTAGTCACCTCAACCCAGACCCCGAGTTCATGCATGAGCTTGACGTTATCAAGCACGGGCTGCAACCTGGCCTTGCAGACCTTTTTATAGAAATCATCGGTGAAGGCCTTGATATCGATATTGATGCCGTCCAGAAGGGGCGCCAGATGCCGAGTTACCTCCGGGGTCATATATCCATTGCTGACAAAGACGTTTTTCAGCCCCCGCTTATGGGCAAGCACGGAACAATCATAGGCGAATTCATAGAAAATTGTCGGCTCCACGTAGGTGTAACAGATAGATGTGCATCCGGTGCGGTCGGCATCGTTGACCACGGTTTCGGCTGTGCGCTCTTTTCCAGTTATTTCGCCGTTGTGCAAATGTGGATATTGAGAGATGTCGTAGTTTTGGCAGTGGAGGCAATGGAAATTGCAGCCGACAGTGGCGATGGAATAGGCCTTACTGCCGGGCAGAAAGTTGAACAGGGGCTTTTTTTCGATGGGGTCAATGTGTTCGGCAATCATCCGGCCGTAGACCAGACTGTATAAGACGCCTCCTCGATTTTCCCGCACCCCGCAGATACCGCGTTTCCCTTCTTTTATGTGACAATGATGGTTGCACAGGTTACAGATTATCTCGTTTGTTTTGCCGGCTTTATAGAACATGGCCTCTTTCATCTGCTCTCCCTCTTCTTGGTGTATATTTTCCAGTGCTGCGCTGCTTATTCCAAGTTTCCGTCACTATTCAATTCGCCGGTAAATGGGACAAAGGCAACTGGTAGGATTTTTCTTTGGGTAAATCCACCTTTTGCGTCTTTTTGAACCAGCAGAAGTTCCTGGGGCATATATGGACGACCAACAGGGATAACAAGTCTGCTGCCGGGCTTGAGTTGCTCTTTCAGGGCCTGTGGTATTTGATCGGCGGCAGCCGTAACGATGATCCCGTCAAAAGGGGCGTGTTCACGCCAACCCGAGGAACCATCTCCCCGGCTTATTTCTACATTGTCATAGCCGAGTTCTTTAAGAAGTTGTTCCGCCTTCAATGCCAGGGATGGAACGATTTCAAGAGTATAGACTTTCTTAACCAGTTTTGAAAGTACTGCTGCCTGGTATCCTGAGCCGGTTCCCACTTCCAGAATGACATCGTCCCTGTTCGGACAAAGCAAGTCTGTCATCAGTGCAACAATAAAAGGTTGGGAAATTGTCTGGCCGTTACCGATGGGCAAGGGACTGTTTGCATATGCCTGTGGTTTCAGCTGATCCGGCACAAATTCTTCCCGTGGTACCCGGGCGATGGCCTCCATAACCTCGGGTTTAAACGCCTGTATTCCGGTGTATGTACTGGTATACAGGCACTCCTTTTCAATACTTTGTAACAGATCATTGATTTGTTGTTGGCCCATGAGTGCCTTACTCCTATAAGCCTGTCATATAAAAAAAGAAAACGGAAAGTACTTTTAAAGCTTATCCCGCTGGTTTTGTTTTAAAGAGTCGACTGTCTATTTTGAAATGAAGCGAGCATTCTGTCGGCCTCAGTCTCGTCAACATCATCCCAGTGCCGGTAGGCGGCAGCTACGGCAAATTGCGGTCCACTGCGTATGTTTGCACAATAGAGTGCCTCGACCCCGTTCATTATCCGGTTAAGGGATTCCTCATGGGCGGTAGGCACGGCAACTATTATCTTCATGGCGCCACTATTACGCAAGGCCTGGACGGCTACACGTAGGGTGGAGCCGGCCGCTATACCGTCATCCACGACGATAACTGGTCGATTCTGCAGCTCAGGCCACACTCTATCACCGCGAAAGAGCTTGACCCGTCGCTGTACTTTATCCAGGGCCTCCTGCGTTTTTTGCTCTATAGTCGTCTGATTCAGGCTGTAAGAGTCCACATACTCCTGATTGATCCAGACTGACCCATCAAAACCCACGGCGCCGAAACCTGCCTCTGTATTCCAGGGCAGTAAAATTTTACTCACGACAGCTACGTCAAGAGACAGGTTGAGAGCCCCGGCAACCTCGATGGCAACCGGTATACCGCCGGAAGGAACCGCAAGAACCATTGCCTTGCTGTCGTTCTTCCATTCATGCAGCATATCTGCCAGTACCTGTCCAGCATGCCGCCGATCCCGAAATACGCTGGTTTTCTGACGTAACTTTTTTATCTCGTAGAGTTTGTTGTTCATGAGAGTAACATAATCATGATGCAAGGTTTCGTACAGGCAGCAGCAAGGTTCATATTTTTTGGAAAGACCAACTCCATTGGATTAGCCAACGACTCACCCGAGAAATCGGGTTAGTCAGAAGCAGGTAGAAATTTGCCCGCCATCAAAAGAAAAGAAGTCCTACGGGTCCAAACTGGTTCTGTCGCAAACATCTATTGAGCTTCATTGTCAATCTTAACTTTTCCTGCTACCGTGATTTTATTTTCGGTGGAGAAAGGCCATGGTTAGCGTTGAAGAAAGATTTCCAGGTGGACATTTTCCGAAATGTATCGTTCTGCAAGCTGTTTATTGGTATTTGCGGTACAGTCTGAGCTATCGTGACATCGAAGAGCTCATGAAGGAAAGAGGAGTTGAGATCGATCACGCAACAGTTCAACGATGGGTCGTCAATGATTCAAATCCTGGAAGTTGAGTTCCGGAAAAGGAAGAAAGCTGTTGGCACCAGCTGGCGAATGGATGAAACCTATATCAAGGTCAAAGGTAAATGGCGTTATTTGTATCGAGCCGTTGACAGAGAAGGCAAAACCATTGACTTCCTGCTGACCAAAAAGCGAGATAAAAAAACAGTCAAACGATTCTTAATCAAAGCCAGTAATAATAATGGTTTTCCCGAGAAGATCACCATTGATGGCAGCGCTGCCAATAGTCAAGGTATCTCCTATCCACCTTTAGTGGAAATATGTTGAGTGCAGGTGGTTCCTTGTTGGAGAGAAAAAAAGATGGCGAGTCCCCTGATGAACACCAACTGTAATAGAATTCATGATAATATCTGGTTTCCAGTTTTCACCTTTTCTTGGATGATATCCAGTTTCTGTATAATAACTTGTTAACTCTCAGAGTAAAATAAAATGATTACCTGCTATTTAAAATACATCATTGACCCTTATAAAATTCAAGAATTTGAAAAATACGCAAAAATGTGGATTCCATTAGTAAAT
>JASJGT010000133.1:0-6743 GCA_033791405.1 Desulfuromusa sp. | reverse complement strand
ATTCTCGTGGTTGCTTGCAGGTCGCTTGCAAAAACGAGTTTCAATTCCGCTACTACAGCTTGCCTCCTTGATGGAGGATATTTCGCAGGTTAAAGATTATTCTATCCGGGCAGAAAAAGTAGGTAGCGATGAAATTGGTACCTTGGTTGATGGCTTTAACCGGATGCTAGCGCAAATTGAATTGCACCAAGTCCATTTAGCTGAGCATCAAACTTATTTGGAACGGACGGTTTCCGATCGAACCGCAGAACTGCGTACAGCAGTTACAGAACTTGAGCTTGCAAGTCAGCAGGCTGATGCGGCCAATGAGGCAAAGTCACATTTTCTTTCACGAATGACCCACGAACTAAGAACCCCCTTAATCGGGGTTCTGGGAATGAACGAATTGTTGCAGCGCACATCTTTGAGTGAGCAGCAACAAGAACTTGCTGTTACGGTGCAGAAGTCTGGGGAACAACTCCTTCATCTGATCAGCGATGTACTCGATTTTTCCAGAATTGAGGCCGGTAAACTGTCACTTGAAGTCAATGAGTTTGAACTCCACCAACTGGTTGAGGATGTGGCCGTTTTACTCTCCACGCAAGCGAATGAAAAAAGTCTCTCCCTTTTGGTTAATATTGCATCGAATAGTCGCTGGAAGGTCAGTGCTGATGAAATCAGAATACGTCAGATTTTAATGAACCTGATTGGCAATGCGGTCAAATTTACCTCAGCTGGATCGATTAATGTCAGTTTGAACTTTAGCCAAAAAAGTGTCAACAGGGGCACTTTTATCATCGAAGTCTCTGATACCGGCAGTGGCATGAAGGCAGAAGATAAACAGCAGATGTTTGATGTTTTTTATCAGGGCGATGGCTCTGGGACAAAGGGTGGTGCCGGGCTTGGTCTTACAATTGCCAAGCAATTGGTTGATCTGATGGATGGAGAATTAGACTTGATTTCAACACCTGGGAAGGGAAGCAGATTTAAAGTAAAGGTGGAACTTTCACTCGTCGAAGAATCCCTGTATTTGAAAGGTGTCAACTGATGAATCGTCTATTGGCAGTTGTTGCAGCTTTGATTTTTTTTGGTGGAGGGATAATGGCGCTTCTCTGGTTTGGCAACCACTTTTTCTCTTATGCCTCTTCTACAAACGACTTGTCATTAGAGAAGCCTCTTATGCAAAATCTGCCACTAGGGGCTTCAACCGTTGTTGATTTGCATGGCAGTGGGTTTAATCGGGAAACTTCTGTTAGTTTATCTGTGGATATTAATAATAATGAAGCGATTGTTGGTTCTTATCCTCTTGAAGGAACCTACAATGAAAGTCTGCTGTTGGGTGATTTCATCTATCTAGCGCCGGATGACGGTGGAGTGCAGTTGCTTGATATTTCGGAACCGCAACAGCCCAGATTACTCAAAGAATATTTAGTTGGTAGGACAATTATTGATATCCACCACAATGGAAATTATCTTTATCTGTCTTGCGGGAGATTGGGTGTGTCGATAATGCAGATTTTGCCCAATGGACTTCTCGATCATACGGCTGATATTTCAGTTGATTCCCTTGCCAAGAGTTGTCAGTTTCTGGGTGGTTTTCTCTATGTTGCAGCTGGCTCAGGTGGCTCAGGTGATCTGTTGGTTTACGATGTCCAGCAACCGGAACAAGCTAAGTTGGTGCAGATAATTAAGGTGGGCTCTGATGTTTCCCAAGTGTCGATGGCCGGTGGTTTTCTTTATGTTACTGCAGGGAGGAAGCAGATTAATATTTATCAGTTGGACACACCACAAATACCACGCCTGATTGAATCTCTGAATTTTGTAGAGAACCTCTATGATTTTGTTATTCAGCGGCAGCAGCTGTATGTGGCAACTGAAGGTGGTGTCTCATTGTACAGCCTTGCAAAGGCTAATCAGCCAGAACTACTGCAACGCTGGGCTGACTTCGGCTCCGCTCATAAAATATTTGCGGGGACGGACAATGTTTATGTCTCAGACAGTTTTTCTGGGTTACGGATTATTAACTCTGAAATTAAATCCTCTCCTGGGTATTTCAATTTGACTATCAATCCACGAACTGTTGTTGAAACGCCTAACTATTTATTTGTTGCTGGATCTAATCGTGGATTACTGATTGTTGATAGAAAGTCATTATTGGTGCGTCAGGCGGTTAAAGCCATCCAAACCCCAAGGAGTGCACGGGATCTTTTTATCAAGAATGACTGGATGTATGTCGCAAGTGTCCAGGCTGGTGTATCGCTACATGCCCTTGATGCTGAGGATGCAAGTTTTACCATACTATCCACGGACTGGGGTGAATCATTAGCCGCACACAAAGAATTACTTTTTGTTGCCCAGGCAAAAATGGGAATTAAAGTTTTTGATATCTCTACCCCCGGTCAGCCTAAAGTTATGGCTGTCTGGCCAAATTTGCAGGCGATGAGTTTGGCGGTTGGCGATAAGTATCTCTTGTTATCGAAGGGGATTTATGGAGTTGAGTTGGTTGATATTTCGGATCTTCACCATCCGGTTGTCAAGGATGTTTTGTCAGATGTCCATGCCATGGATGTCGCTTTGGATGGCAATGTTATTTATATTGCCAGTAAGAATAAAGGTGTGTTGATCTATGAGGTGATAAATAATACAAAATTGAACTACTTGAGTCATTTGCAAACGCCTTTTCCGATGAGTCAGTTCGATATTTCCCTATCTGTTTATCCTCAGAATGGCATTGTCTACGTTGCTAACGGACGTTCTGGTCTGCTGATTATTGATGCGACAAATCCTGTTGAACCAATTATTCTTAGTTCAACAGCTATCGCTGGGTTTTGTAGGGAGGTGAGGGTGGTTGACCAAAAGGCCTATATCACCAGTAGCCGTGGCGGGATCACTGTTGTCGATATTAAAGATCCGGAAAATCCAACCGTGTTGAACAATATTCTTGTGTCATCGATTTCGAAAGGGCTGCAGGTTGTTGGTGACCTTATCTATGTAGCTCAAAAAGAGATGGGAGTGGCCGTTGTCCCTGTCCCTGTCGTCGCTGAAACTGTCAAGCTTATATCGAAACAACACATGCAGGTGACATTGCCATCACCTAATTTTCCTGGTCGTTATAGTTTGCAGGTTTCTAACAAAAGAGATTCGGTGGTTGTGGATGGGGTGGTTCAATATCAGTGAAGTTGCGGATTTTGATTAGAAATTATAGGCAATCCCCGCCCAGAATTGACGTCCAATAAGGAAGTTATCCTCTTCGACACCATAGTGAATGTTATGATCAAAAACATTTAAAATATCAAGAGTACATTCAATACTGTTTCCCTTCCAATCAGGACTTGTCCAGGAGATTTTCCAATCAAAAACCAGGGCACTGGGAATGGAAGTGACAACGTAAGCATCATAAACTCGGCCTGGATCTTTCCCATCAACGATCAAGCCTTTGTAGCGACCCCGATAGTTTGTTGTGTTAGAAAATGAAAAACCATATGGCAGTTCGGTCGTGTAAACCAAGCTGGCCTTAACTGGCCTGTTAAAGTTGCTTGGGGGTAACTCTTCGCGCAACATCAATTCACCGTCATACCAAACATAATTAATCTCATCTGGATTATCTTCAATTTGATGTTCTTCGAACGAGTCAGCATAACTTGAACTATTACTTTTGATTGTTTGCCAGGAAATATTGAAAGAAAGAAAATGTCTATTCCATTCTTTACGCCAACTCAGGCTAAGCTCTTCATACTTGCGACGACCTGAATTACGCCACTCTTTGTAGGTATAATATTCGTCCTTATCGAGAATAACCGAAACTATTTGATCTTGGTAATGACGGTTAATGTAGATGATTTCAGCCTGCCCGCCAAAAGCTTTTTGCTGAATTCCAATGTTCCATTCATCAGAATAAGGGGTGTCGAGGTCGCCTGTACGACTTGCTGAAATACTGGTTCGTTCCCACGGTTCATCTGGCCAGGCTTCAGGTTCCCCAGTTATGGGATCTATGGATCTTGATCGCCGAAAGCGTTCATAGGGTTTTTTCTGTTCTTCCAGCTTAAGTGTAAGAAAATTTTTATTATAATACCGACCAACTCCACCAATTAAGACTGTATTGTTGTTGCCCCAAAAGTCAAAACTTGTAGAAAGGCGCGGTGCCAGGTCTGTGTTTCCTTGAAAATCGTTGTATGAAGCACGAATTCCTGGACGCAATGTTATCCGTCTGATTTCGATAATATTTTCTACATAAACATCAAGGTTAAAAATGTCTGCAGTGGAGTTGTCTATAGGTTGAATTGTTTTAAAATAGGCAAATTGTTCTCCCTCAATACATTCTAAATCACCAGGTGGGCATGATACCCCTTCTGCAAGAGCTGCTATGTAATTGGTAGACGTTTCTGTCCGATCAAATGTTGCTTGAGCATAGGATAATTCAACGCCAGTATTGATTTGGTGTGAAATCGTCTTTTGAGAAATAGGATCAAACTTGAAATGAAGATTTGTTCCAAAGGATTTTTGCTGTTTTTCAACATCTCCAAACCCACCTTCTCTACTGCTTGTAGACCCCAATAATGCCCCCCAGTCTTTGCTTGGGCTAACCCGCCAAGAATACCAGCTTGCAGGAGCTTTCCTGCTGTTATAACTTTCTTGGAGGTTTATATTGAACTCTATATTCCCCCTAGCAATATCTTGATTTAATTGACCATTGAGTCGCCATCCACCACCGATCAGTTTATAATCGCTGTTCAATGTGTCTTTAAGGTAATATGTCCCTTCATAGGGAGCATATGTCGCTGACAACTTGAGTTCTGTCCCCGGTTGAGGCGTGGTGACATATTTGAGGAAGATGTTTTCATTTTTTCTGTTTTGTGTTTTTTCGTTACCAATGAGCTGCAAGGGGATTTTTGACTGTAAGCGTGCATAATCAAACAATAAGCCCATCGTTTCATTCAGAGGAATATTGAGAGTTGTGTTGACTTGGTACTTAGTAAATTCGGGTTGATTCTCTGCATCAGTGGAATTGTAGAAATCTTCTTTGTCATCAGGGGCTATGTGAAATTTCCCCCATGCACTACGTGTCATATCAACTGATATCCGCCCTCCAAATTTACTCTTTGGATCAATTGTTTCAGTATCGACAACGCCACCAGAAAATCCACCATAGCGGACTGGAATATTGGCTCGCAGAACATTGATATTGTCAATAAGATGGTCAAGAATAAACAATTCCTGTGAGTGGCCAGGGCTATTGCTTCTATCTGCAATACCACTATAGACTGGATCAAGGAGGCTGTTATTTCCTGCACCGTCCAGTATATAATTGTTGTCTTCCGGTCTGCCACCAGCTATTGAGACTTCTGCGGGTCTGATTTCGCCTGCTGTTTTTGAGTTCTCAAAATCCTCTGAAAATTGGACACCTGGTACGTTTTTTAGTAATTCAGTGAGGTTTCCGTTGCTGCTAGGTAATCTCTCAATCATTTCTTTGTCAATGTTTGTTGTTCCGGCGGTTGGCGCTATTCTCAGGGCTTCAACGTGAACGTCAGGCATTACTGGCAGCGCTTCTGACGCAACTGTTATCTCAGTTTGCAGGTTGTCTGCACTGACTATTTGCGGTATGAATAATAACAGGATAAGCAGGAGTCTAGCTGCCCTGTGTTTTGCTTTGCGAATTGAATACATCAGATTCCAGATGTCCTTAGCATTGTCTTTATTTGCTCATTAAAACTGTGGCAATATAGCAGTAAGATGAGAGGAATAACAAGTTTTTGAATGCGACCTGTTTATCGGATTCCGGGGTTTAAGTGTTTTTATGATTAAGATTAGCTGCTAGAGGTTGTATTTGAGTTCTGTTGCTCGGATTTCATCTTTTATTGTTCTCTCGCTTGCTCTGCATCTTTTAAGTTTGTCTTTTAACTTTATGCGGCCGGCACAAGTGTTTGAACTCACCCAGGTTGGGATTGATTATGTTTCTCGATCTGTTGATTCTTTCTATCCTGCCCCAATTCTGAAAGCTTCCACTCATCGGGTAACCCAAAAACAGCGTCAACAGGTCAAGAAAAGCATCCCAGTAAGCCCTGAAAGCTCTGTTCTGAAACATATTCGAACTAAAGAGATTGAACCTGCTCCTTTAGTTTCTGAGCTGAAAGTAAAAGAAATACTTCCTCACGTTATACCAGTTGCCATTGTCGAGTCTCTACCTGCTCAGCCGATAGCAAAACCAGAACCGAGTCAATCCTCCTCTATCGAAAATGATGCTTTAGAAGAACCGTTGGCTGATGCAGAAACTTCTGTGCCTGAAGATGATGACCCGGCGTTTGATAACGCCGCTCAGTTGCCGGAGCCAACTTTCGCCGATTCAGAGTTTCAGGGTGAGGAGTCTGCTGCTTTTGATCAGATTAAATCAGAGATTCTCAGCACCAATCATAATCTGACTTCTTTGTTGCCGGGGCAGGAAAGAGCTAACGATGCTCAACAATCTAGTAATGCACTGCCGCGCTACGATTTAAATCCTTCGCCACGTTATCCTCAAGTTGCTAAACTGCGTGGCTGGGAAGGAAAGGTCGTGTTTGAGGCGTTGATCCTTAAAAACGGCCGGGTTGGCCACCTGAATGTGTTGGCATCCTCGGGATACCGGAGCCTTGATAATGCTGCTCGTAAGGCAATCAATCGCTGGCAGTTCAAACCTGCGTTATCCTCAGGTGTATTGGTTGATAGCCAGGTTAAAATTCCGATAACTTTTTCTCTTAAGGATCTTTAAATTATAATTCATTTAATCTATT
>JASJGT010000132.1:0-6536 GCA_033791405.1 Desulfuromusa sp. | reverse complement strand
GCAATATAACCTTTGGCAAAATGACTGACGATTGGTTTGGGGACATGCATGATAGTTTTTGATACAACATAATTAAAAAGTGACATTGTTTTGTCCTGCTGGTCAGTAAATGGTTCAGGGTGAAGATCCCTCCCGACAACTCTGCCGGGAGGGACTGATCAATTTATTCTTGATCCAAAAATGGATATTCAAACGTTTGTGGTGGGACGAAATTTTCTTTGATCGCTCGAATTGAAGTCCAGCGCATCAGATTTGTTTTGCTGCCTGCTTTATCATTGGTCCCTGAAGCACGAGCCCCACCAAAAGGTTGCTGGCCGACGACCGCCCCGGTTGGTTTGTCGTTGATGTAGAAGTTACCAGACGCATTTTCCAATTTGCCAAGAGCGAGACTGATCGCCGGGCGATCCTGAGCAAAGATGGCTCCCGTCAAACTGTAGGGGGAGGTCTGGTCGCATAATTCCAGAGTTGCTTCGTAGTCGGCATCTGGATAGCAGTACATCGTCATGACTGGGCCGAAGATCTCTTCCTCCATGGTTTTGAAGTGGGTATCAGTTGTGGTGATAACGGTCGGTTCGATAAAGAAGCCTTTGCTGTCATCATAGCCGCCACCGATAACGATCTCAGCATCGTCAGCTGCTGCGGCGTAATCGATATATTGAGTGATTGTACTGAAAGCTCCTTTGTCGATGACCGCATTGACAAAATTACCAAAATCACTCACATCGCCCATTTTGATACGAGCCGTTTGAGCTTTTAGTTCTGCCAGGACCGGTTCCCAGAGTGATTCTGGAATGTAAGCACGGGATGCTGCTGAACATTTTTGTCCTTGGTATTCAAAGGTACCACGGACTATTCCGGTTGCGAGGGCTTTGACATCGGCAGATGCGTGGGCAAAGATAAAATCTTTGCCGCCTGTTTCGCCGACGATGCGCGGATAGGTTTTATACTTGTCTGCAGCAATGTTGTTACCGATCTGTTTCCACATGCTTTGGAATACTGCGGTGCTGCCGGTGAAGTGGATGCCGTTGAAATCAGGACTGTCAAGACAGACATTGCCAACATCGCTACCAGAACCCGGCACAAAGTTAAGAACGCCGTCAGGCATGCCAGCTTCCTGGAATAATTTCATCAGGTGGTAAGGTGCATAAACGGCGGAGGACGCCGGTTTCCAGACCACTGTGTTGCCCATGATTGCCGGGGCTGTTGGCAGGTTGCCCGCAATCGCTGTAAAATTAAAAGGAGCTACGGCAAAGACAAAACCTTCAAGGGGACGATATTGAACATAATTCCAGATTGGTGAAGGGGAATGCATCGGCTGATCAGCATAAACTTCTTGAGCGAAATAGACATTGAAGCGGAGAAAGTCAATCAGTTCGCAAGCGGCATCAATTTCGGCCTGGAAAGGGTTCTTGCTAATATTTAACATGGTGGCTGCATTGATTAAAAACCGGTAGGGACCGGCCAGCAGGTCAGCTGCTGTAAGGAAGATCGAAGCCCGTTCTTCCCATCGGAGACTTTGCCAGACGGGTTTAGCGGCCATAGCCGCATCAATCGCCATCTGCACCTCTTTGGCACCAGCTTTATGGTAACTTCCTAATTGAATTGAATGATCGTGGGGACAGGCAATTTTAGCCAGGTTTCCGGTACGAACTTCTTTCCCACCAATGATCAAGGGAACTTCAATTTGTTTGGACTTCAGTTCTTCCAGTGCATCCTTAATTTTCTGTCGTTCCGGTGTGCCGGGTGCGTAGGAAAGAACGGGTTCGTTTTGTGGAAAGGGAATATTGATTGCCGCATTGTTGAGAACAGACATTGATTTCTCCTTATTTGTTTTCAGTGCTGAGATGTTTTTTAGATGATTGTTTTATCTATATTAGCAATGAGGATGCCAAACTCTGTTTTAAAAACCAGGACATCTCTTAAATGATGGATAAGTTATTATTTTTACAAGAAATTTAATTATATAGAAAGTTCTATGATTGAGTTTTTGTCATAGTTTGTTGTGGCAGCATATTATGCAATTATGCAATTATGCATAAAGGAATCAACAAAGCCCGTGTTTCTTTAGTTTTCTAGCAATCGTTGATTGATTAACGTCAAGAGCTACTGCGATTTCGGTCTGGTTGTGAAACTGTTGCAGAGCTTTTTTTAACAGCTCTTTTTCAACCTGATCAAGGGTTTGTTGCAGCGGGATTCCGAGGGGAAGGTCAATACTTGAAAGCTTGTTTTGCGGTGCATGCGAGGTGATCTGAATGGGGAGGTCAGAGTTGTCGATCAACTCAGTTTCCGACATAACGACCAGACGTTCACAAATATTCATTAATTCTCTGACGTTTCCAGGATAAGGGTAAACAGTCAAGGTATCTAATGCCGCCCGGGTCAGCCGTTTGCGTGAGCCCGTTTGTTGCGTAAAAATATCAATATAATGACGGATCAGTGGAATGATGCAGTCGTGGCGATCACGTACTGCTGGAACCTGGATTGGGATGACATTGAGGCGATAGTAGAGGTCGAGGCGAAATTTACCCTGCTCAATCATCTTCTCCAGATTTTGATGGGTTGCCGCCAGGACTCGAACATTGACGGTGCGGCTTTTGGTGTCACCCAGGCGAGTAATTTGTCCATCTTCGAGAAAACGTAATAATTTGACCTGTGACGGGAGGGGGAGCTCGGCGACTTCATCAAGAAACAGGGTGCCCCTATCGGCCAGTTCAAAATGACCCGGTTTGCCACTGACCAGAGCTCCAGTGAACGCCCCTTTTTCGTAACCAAACAGTTCCGCTTCAATCAATGATTCCGGTATCGCACCGCAGTTGATTCTGATCAGTGGTTGCTCGGCTCGGATTGAGTTTTTGTGAATCAGATCGGCTATCAATCCTTTGCCGACACCCGATTCACCTAGAATCAGTACCGAAGAATCTGCTTTGGCGACTTTAATTGATTGCTGCAGAGCACGGATCATGGCAGGGCTGCGGGCGATAATCTGTTGTGAATCGAGCTCGGCTTGTTGCATCGCCAACATCTGATCACGAAAACTATCTTTGATCGCTTCCTGTTTTTCCAGCTCTCGCTGCAGGTTATCAATCTCGGTGATATCACGTTCGCTGACGACGACGCGATTGAGTTCGCCCTGTTCATCAAAGACAGGTGTCGCAATCGAAATCAGTTTGTGACCATCTTTGTCCTGCAGCAAACTGACTCGCTGTTTACTTTTACTGGCCTCCAGAGCTGCAGAGCGGGCTATAAATCCACTTTCAATCAATTCACACATATTTCGACCAACAATTTCGCTTGCCGCTATGTTGTGGATTTTTTCTGACGCCGGATTCATGCGGATGACGTTGGCGTCAGCATCACAGACGAAAAGACCATCGGATGATGAATCAATGATTGTATCAAGTTCGCGGGAGAGGGTCTGAAACGAGGGGAGACGACGCGTCATTGTGTCGAGCTGGGTGCCATCAACAAGAATACAGACAGCACCACAAATGTGACCATTTTCCATGCACGGATTGACCCCAACAAAGTATTCCAGCTCCGTAATCTGCAGGGGAATTTCACAGCTAGCTTGTGACCCATCAAGAATTTTATTGACCTGTAGCCAAAACCCAGGGAGCTCTGATTCGAGAGATACTCCAACTGATAGATTGAGTTGTTTTTGAGCCAGTTTGCTGAGCAGGGTAATGATACCATTGAGATCAACGACGATCATGACCCGTGCGGTTGCATCAGCTAAAGCTTGTAGCTGGGGGGTGGGTGGATGAGTATGCATAAGCATTATTATGCATAAGCGCATCGATTATGCAATAAGGAATAATTGTTTATCGCAGAATATTTTCTGTTTGATGGTGATGCTCTCACAAGAGGTCATGAGATGGCTAAGCAAAAATTTCGTCTTACAAGGCTTAGTGGGTTTTCAGGGGTGAAGACATACATAGGTATGTCGAGATCCTGAAAAAACACTATAACGCAGTAGGGCGGACTTTTTGCGACGCCATCTGGTTAGAGCGATTCCCAGAACTCAGCTGCTTCTTTCCAGCGGAAAGCTTCATCCATGTCTTGAGGAACTCCTTTCCCGGTAGAGTACATGACTCCGAGACAGTATTGGGCTTTGGTGTGCCCCTGATCTGCCGCATCGGTCAGCCATTTTTTCCCCTCCAGGGTGTCTCTTTTGACCCCTTTGCCGTTAAGGTGCATGATTCCTAAGTTATACTGGGCATCGGCATTTCCTGCATTGGCTGCTTCCGTCCACCAATGAAAGGCCAGTTGGTAATCCTGTGCCGTCCCAACTCCCCTGGCAAAATGTTGTCCCAGCAGAACTTGAGAGCGTTGGTGTCCACGGGTTGCTGCTTGTTTTAATAGCACCACTGCCGAAGTGGGATCGCGCACTTCTTCGCTGCCAGAGCCAAGCAATTTCCCAAGATGATAAATGGCATCCAGATAGTTTTGTTCAGCGGCTTTTTGTAGCCACTGGCGCGCCTCTGTGTAACTCTGTAGCACCCCCGTCCCTTTGGCATACATCATTCCTAAATGATATTGGGCTGTAGGGAGCCCTTGCTCGGCCGCCTGGCGTAACCACTGTCGCGCTTTTGAATAATTCTTTTTAACCCCTTTCCCAACCAGATACATGTGTCCGAGGGTAAACTGAACTTTAGGATTTCCCTGTTCGGCGGCCATTCCCCACCAGCGTTTGGCTTCTATAAAATCTTTTGGGACACCATGACCCTTCGCATACATCAGACCGAGATTGTATTGGGCATCCGAAAAGTCTTGATCAGCCGCTTTGCGAAACCAATGGAGAGCTTGATCGTAATCGGCTGGAACGCCGCGACCCTTGATATAGGCTTGACCAAGGATATTTTGTGCCCGTGTATATCCAAGTTCTGCGGCCTTTTGGTAATATTTTGCTGCTTCTGCTGGACTTTCTGCAGTTCCTAGCCCTTTATCGTACATTCGTCCGAGCATGAAAATAGCTCTGGGATGCTGGTGTTGAGCTGCCAGTCGAAACCATTTCATCGCTTCGGCAGAAGATTTTTCTACCCCTTTGCCCTGAAAGTAGTTCATCCCTAATTGATAATGTGATTGCGCCATGTTGGTCATTTGAATTCCCTTGCCTTGAATTGTAAGCTAAACTTAATTATTTACTATACACTAAAAATTCAACGATTGGCAGTAGTAAATAAAGGATTTGGATTAAATATTGACACGCTGTGATTAAAATGATCAAATATTATATCGAAGCTAATATCTTATGTGAAAGGTTTACCGATGAGCGAATATCAGAGGCAGGACATTCTTCTTGAGACTGGAACCAATGAAATGGAAATCATTGAGTTCTATCTTGGGACCCAGCCTTTTGGCATCAATGTGCATAAGCTGAAGGAAATTATCACGTTTGAGCAAGAGGCTTTAACCGTAATCCCCGGGAGTGGGGAGGGGATGCTCGGGACTTTGCTGCTGCGGGGTAGCACGATTCCCCTGATCGATCTGAAGTCACATATTGACCAGAAGGAAAAAGATCTGGAAGGGGATGTGCGTCAGGTGGTTTTGGTCTGTGAATTTAATGATCGGGTCAATGGTTTCAAGGTTGATGGAGTGAATCAGATCCATCGAGTTTCCTGGGAAGATATCCAGCCGATGGCCAGCTTTATTGACCAGTATCGTCCCCGTTTTACCGGGAGTGTCAATATTGAAGGGCGTGAAATTCTGATTGTTGACCTGGAACATATCGTCGCTGAATTTGATTCCGAAGCGAATCTTGATTATGAGGCGAGCCTTCATGCCGATGAAATGGAGGAGAAGGTCCCCCATACGCGGGAACGGATGAAGCTGATGCTCGCGGAGGATTCTGCTTTGATCCGTAATGGAATTGAAAAAGTTCTTAAAGGTTCAAATTATACAAGTCTGGAAGTTTTTTTTGATGGCCAGCAGTGCTACAATCGTATTCTGGAGATTAAGCAGCAGGTGGTTGCTGGAGAACCGCTCGGTAACCTGTTAAATCTATTGATCACCGATATTGAAATGCCGCAGATGGATGGCTTGACCTTGTGTAAAAAAATCAAGGATGATCCTTTATTACGTGATGTGAAGGTCATTATGTTCTCTTCGCTGATCAATGAACAGATGGCCGCTAAATGCGATCAGGTCGGTGCCGATGGCTACGCGACGAAACCTCAAATTCCTTACCTGGTTGAAATGATGGATAAATTTTTAGAAATTGATGGATCAGAGTAAACATTCTTAGATGAAAGTATTTGGGGGATATATACGAATGGCACTAGGTTAACCAGTATTGCAGCAAACTTGGGACTGTCCCCAGACCCATCGGGGGCTGTCCCGAAGTTTACGGATTTGCTGCCATCTATTCTTAAGCTAGCGACCTTCGATCATTTTATCCAATATTTTTTTCCAGCCGTTGACAAACCTTTTCTGCATCCTGCCGTGCTTCTTCAATCTGCGATGGGGACATCTTGTTCTCCAAGGATTCGAGGGCTTTTTGTGCATCTTCATGTCCTTTTTCCGCAGGCAGGCTCAGC
>JASJGT010000131.1:0-6684 GCA_033791405.1 Desulfuromusa sp. | reverse complement strand
GGGAAGCAGAAAACCCAGTTCTTTTAGCTTGGCGATGTCAAACCATGGCGGAGAATTCCAGCGAGAAGAAAACCCACCACCATCCCCCACTCCGCCAACCCGCCAATTGAGATGTAGAGCCAACCCACTGTTTTCTTTCTGGCTCCGATAGGGAATCTGGACCTCTCGCTCAGTCAAGACAACCTGCGTCTCGGGATTTCCACTTCTGTTAGCCGCAACCCCGGCCAGGATAGCAACATTTGTTAATAGCAGAAGCAGCAAGCCAAGGAGAAACAGTCCGCGGGAAGAAAAAATAGACTTCATACCTTTTCCTCCTGTTGGTGAGGAATTGCGCTATGGCGGAGTCGTTTGAATATCAGCAGCATCAAAATAGCCGCCAGGGCGATAACCAGAAAGAACAGATACTTCGGCATCCAATCCCACCACCAATCATAAAACTTGGTATAGAGAAAAACGGTAAAGAAAACATTACCTACATTGATCATATCGGGCCAGCTTTTCCTGATGCCCAGCCAAATCGCAGCTGCGCTGAAAATAAAACCAACAACCTGATAGATAATCTCAATGGAATCAGTGGAAAAATCGAGATAGCTGATTCGACCCCAGTTCGCCAAAATAAGAACCGGAATAAAAAACAGCAGCGTTGCAAAAATCCGATAAGTGATCGTGAAGCCAGCGAAACGTCGATGCGGGATATATGAAAGCAAAAATAGCAACAGTGCCGCCGGGAAAATATTCTCCGGCCGTTGACCAAAATCAATCCAGTAACAACCACCCCAAGTTCCCATACTGGCAGATAGATAAGCAGAGATGCTGATAATTCCTGCTGCCAGAAGCAAACGGGCATCGATCGCATAGGCTAGAATGAAGGCAAAAGCGGCCCAGACAAGAAAGGCATTTTGAGTCGGCACAATATTGAAAATTTGTCCGAGCATGGAAAGATTCAGGACAAAACAGATAAGGCTGACCAAACCCAGTAACTTGGAAAAATAGCCGGTCTTTTCACGCTGTGCAGCATACATTGTTGCAAGCAAGGTCAAAATCGGAAAAATAACCAGGATAAACACCTGTAAGTTGGTTGAGAATCGACCCCAGAATTGATAGAAAAGAAAAAACAGGCTGGCTCCCAGAGCAAGTGCTCCGAGAAACGACGTGATTTTCATCCCCAGACTGAGTTGCTTTGCACGCTTGCTCGAATCGATGTCATACTGTTCTGACATCTGAATCAGCAAATCATCGTGATAGTCAACAATCTGTGACCGCTGTACAGCTTCCAAAACCACAACACCATCACGTTCAAGAAGATCCAATTCAACCCGAAAACCTTCTATCTGATCAGCCCTTTTCTGAGCTTCTGCTTTCGAGTTTTCTATCATGTTCGACATCACAATCAGTCTATTTTTGAAGGAAAAAGATGAGACAGATCTATCTGTTCACTACATGAGTATCATGCAAGACCAGAAAGCTAAGATATTATTAATTCGATATTACCAATCAAAGATCAAAACAGCAAGTGGGAGTTTATCTCGGGAAAATTAATTTCGATCACCCTTGCAAAGAGGCAGGTATAGTGGCAACAAAATCCCGGATTTCATCACGCACGCGCCGGTAATGACTAAGGGCCTCATCTTCCGTTGCTGCGTTTTTTGCCAGAGCGGGCGGATCGTCGAAACCCATGTGGATAATATTGGTCGCATGAGTAAAAAGAGGACAGTGCTCGTGGGCGTGACCGCACACGGTAACAACTGTATCAAAATGAAGCCCGTCAAACTCGTCAACAAGCTGGCTTTTGTGGGTCGAGATGTCCACACCTGATTCTGCCATCACCTTAACTGCGTTGGGATTGAGCCCGTGGGTTTCAATCCCGGCGGAATGGACCTCGTAGTACTCACTTTTCAGACGACGACACCACCCTTCAGCCATCTGGCTACGGCATGAATTTCCAGTACAGAGAAAAAGAAGTTTCTGCTTGTTCATGTTCATGTCCCGCATCTTAACAATCTCAATTTAGATTTCTGATAATAAACACAAGGAGAGTAACATAGAGAAAGAGATGCTGACCAGATTCGAGAACGGTTGAAATTATTACGAGAACGATCACTCACAGCTAAAACTGCAACTCAAATTTGACAGGTGGAAAGAGTTGAAGTATATCAATATTAATAAACGACGCGCTTAGAACATCCCGATCAGAAACTCTTTCCACTTCAGGAGAAGTCTATGAGAGTGACAGAAAAAAAACGGATCCTTGTTGCGGATGCCGAAATTTTTAATCTGGCAACCCTGATCGGGACTTTAAAGGATAATTACCACGTCGTTGTGGCTAAAAATGGTGCTGAGGTTTTCAAACAGTTGAGAAAAAGCCAAGTTGATATGGTTCTTCTCGATACCCGATTTCCCGATATCGATGGATTTGAAATTTGTCGACAACTGAAAGCCGATCAACAAACTGAAAACATTCCCGTCATCTTCATCACCGCCCAGAATTCTGTTACTGACGAAGAAAAAGGCTTTGATGCCGGCGCTGTTGATTATATTGCCAAGCCTTTCAATGCGCCAACAGTCACAATTCGGATCAAAAATCAACTGAAACTCAGTGCTGCAATTCTGGAAGTGAAGCGACTGCACCAACTTGCTCTCGATGCAAATCCCAATACCAAGCTACCGGGAAATAATAGCATTCTGAATGAAATCCAGCGTGTTGTTGCGCAAAAGGAAAATGTTTGTGTTGTTTATGCGGATCTGGACTACTTCAAAGTCTACAACGATACCTATGGATTTGCTCGTGGCGACGATGTCATCATCTTCACTGCGAATGTGATCCAAGTCGCTTTACAAGGTGCAGGCTGTGGTAATTCGTTTCTGGGGCATATCGGTGGCGATGATTTTGTCATCGTTGTCCCGACCAAAAAATGCACCGCTGTTGCAGAAGAAATTATCCGCCGAATGGATCTGGGCCTTTCAGAATTTTATAGTCCCGAAGACCTTGAAAGAGGCTATGTCGTTGCAATCAACCGGGAAGGGGAAGAAAAACACAATCCGCTGATCAGCCTCAGTATGGGTGGCGTTGATTTAGCCCAGCGTGAAGTGGCAACTGCGCTTGAAGTCATTGATATTTGTACGGAAATGAAAACAGCTGCTAAAAAACAGCAAGGGAGCAATATTCTTTGTTGTAAACGACGTTAAAATCAAACCACCTCAAAGCGATTCAACTCGATGTTCTTCCGCGACTTTTTCGGATCAAAAATCTGCCCATTCATAGCAATCCAAACCCCTTCCGGCAATAGTTGAACAGAGGTAAGCGCACTGGCAATGTTATAGATCGCATCGGTAAAACGGAATCTAGCCGGTTGCATCGAACCAGTTAGTACGATGGTTTTCCCAGTTATCCCAGACAAAAAATTAGCCGTTTTAACCATGGTATCTGTTCCGTGAGTAATAACAATTCTTTCTGCCGAACTTTTAATTATCGCATCTTGTATCTGAACTCGATCAGCATCGTTTAAATCTAGACTATCTTTGCGCAATAACGGTGTAATTAGATAATCAATAGTCAGGTTAGCATCTCGCAAAACATCCTCAATCTGCGGTTCCCCTATCTCAAAACTGCTTTTTGCATCAAAATAAATTTTATCGATAGTGCCACCGGTGGTTATAATTTCAATTTGCATATCAATCTCCTGCAACACCATTATTATTCATGTGGCTTTATCACCAGCGCATGCCCAGACAAAAGGGCATCGACAATCTTTTTTCGGCCACTGGTGACCAACCGCTGAATCGTGCCACGTGAAATCCCCATCTCCACTCCTGCTTCTGCCTGAGTCATGGCATCTCGATCACAAAGTGAGACGGCCTCTAACTCATCGGCGTCAAGCTCGACCACCTCTAATTTTGATAAAGGAGTTCCCGCAGGTTTATACATATGGTCACTGGGTCGCCGGGTTGGGCAGCATCTTCTTGGTTTTCTGGGTCTGGGTGACATAATTATTTTTCCGGCTAAAGGGCTTCTGTGATAGCAGAAACTAAACTGTCAGACACCGCCTCATTGATCTCGGGGAAGTCAGCATCATCAACAAGCTCTGCAACCAGCTCCGAACCGAATCGGAGCATGCGTACTTGAGTTTTTCTATTTTTGCTAAAAACAACAATAAACTGGGGCAGAAAAACTGCCCTTTCAAGATTTTCAGTTAATGATTGTGCTGCTTTTTTGGGAGCACAAACTTGCACCATATGCAGATCAAAACCATCCGCCAACGCAACTCCCTGATGACCAAAATGGCGCACCATCTCCATCTTCTCTTCATTATGGATAATGAAGCCATGCATTGCCATTGATTTACCAAGAGATTTGATGAAATCGACAATGCTCTTTTCTGTTTCAGTGCGAAAAACATCTGCAAACATAAACGTTCCTTCTCGAATATTGATCAATCACTATTTTTGTGCATATGCACACTAAAATTATTGAGGCAAAATGTCAACTTTATGCTAAAGAAACAAGAACATGTAAATCCAGGAGTATTTCAGCAATAATTGAATGACTCTTACCGATTGAATGACAATCCTCTCCACAATACCATTTCTGAGAAAGTGGTAACGATAAAACAGTTGTTTTTTTTCTCATTATGAAAAATAATGCGCTATCGTGTTACAGTATTCTTGTTACTGATGTTAAATGGAGAACTCTATCGCTCACAAGAAGTGTTTCTGTCAGTATATGGCGATCAAACCAGCTGGCAGATTTTTATTGTTCTTGATTGTTGCGTAAAACATCATTTTATCAATCACCCCAAGAGGAGGAACCATGAAACGACTATTGACTACAGCACTTATCACTTGCATTGCCATGATGCTGGCAGTACCAGCTATGGCTGCACAGACCATCAAAATCGGTTTCAACATCCCCATGACCGGCGACATTCCTGAAGTCGGCGAAGGCTCCAAAAATGCTGCTGAAATGTACCTTGCCGATATCAATGGAGCCGGAGGCCTTGAGGTCGGTGGCAAGAAGTACATGCTTGAGTTCGTCTATATGGACAACGAATCCAAGGCCGACTCGGCGGTCAACGCAGCACTTAAATTGATCGAGCAGGAAGAGGTCGTGGCGATTATCGGTCCCAACTCATCCAAGCAGGCCGTGCCTGGCGGCGGTACCGCTAACGAAAACCGCGTACCAATGATCAGTCCATGGTCGACCAATCCTGCTACCACGCTGGACCGTCCCTGGGTTTTCCGCGCTGCCTTCCTCGACCCCTTCCAGGGTCCAGTTGTCGCTGACTTTGCGGCCAAAAAGTTCGGTGCCAAGACCGCAGCTGTGCTCTTCGACGTTGCCAACGACTATTCTGTCGGTTTGGCAGAAGTATTTAAATCAGCCTGGGAAGCCAAGGGGCTCGGCCCGGTCGTCGCCTACGAGTCGAATGGCACCAAGGACCAAGATTTCTCCGCCCAGCTGACCAGCATCATCGCAGCAAAACCTGACTTCATCTTTGTTCCGGAAAACTACAACCAGGTCGCTCTGATCATACCACAGGCGCGTGATCTCGGTTACAAGGGCCCATTCATGGGTTCCGACGCCTGGGGCACCCCAGATCTGGTCAAACTCTGCGGCGAGCAGTGCAATGGTCAGTACTTCTCAACCCATTACGCTGCAGCCGGTGCCAAGGGTGCAACCAAGGTCTTCATCGACCGATACACAGCTAAATACGGTGCGGAACCAGCTGACTACGCTGCCCTGACCTGGGACTCCATCGGTCTGATGGTTGAAGGGATCAAAAACGCCGGCATGGTCGACTCCAACCCGCGCAAGATGCGCAAAGCCATCCGTGACGGTCTGGCCGCCATCAAGTCTTTTGAGGGCGTCACCGGCTCGTCCAAGTTTAATGAGCAGGGCGACCCGATCAAGTGTGCTGTTATCGTTAAAATCTCCGACGAAGGAACCTTTGTCTTCGAAGAGTCAGTTTGCCCATAACACTCCAGTAGCATAGATTCGAAAAAAGCGGGGGTCCTTGGATCCCCGCTTTGCTGTGCCTAAAATAAGTCGCCACAAGCGACCATACAACTCCAACGCTTTCTAAGGAAAATCTCTGTGGATTTTATTATTCAGAATGTCCTGAATGCCATGCAGTGGGGGAGCTTTTACGCTCTTATTGCTTTGGGCTACACCCTGGTTTACGGGGTACTGCGCTTGATCAACTTCGCCCATGGCGATATTTTCATGGTTGGAGCCTATATCTCTTTTTTCGTGGCGAGTTTCCTTATCGGCCCAATCGCCGGGGTCTCCCCGGCGATTGCCTTCATCATCACTGTGCCCCTGACCATGGCTCTGACTTCGTTGGTCGGCGTAACCCTGGAACGAATTGCTTATCGCCCCCTGCGACGCAAAGGTGCACACCGGCTCTACGTGGTCATTACTGCACTGATGTGCGGCCTGATTCTCGAGTACTCCAACCTGGCCGTACTCGGCGCAAGTCGCTTGAAGTTTCCCGAACTGATTGAAAAACAGATCTGGCACTTGGGTGGCGTCACCCTGACCAACCTCAAGGTCATGGTCATCGTGACTGCCATTCTGGTCTTCCTGTTTCTGCAGTGGGTGGTGACCCATACGCGGATCGGGATGGCTATGCGAGCCATCTCATATGATAAATTCGCAATCCCGCTGATGGGTATCCCCATCGACAGAAT
>JASJGT010000130.1:0-4990 GCA_033791405.1 Desulfuromusa sp. | reverse complement strand
AATTAGGTTCCCAACGAATTAAGAAGATGGTCCATCGGAAGTTCGGGATCGAATTGGAAATTGAAGAAAAAGACCTGCATACTATTACTAAGGAAGCACAAGAAATCGTATACAATTAAGTACTTAATGAATATTATTGATAACTACTTTATATTAAATGAATTTTAACATTGGTGTGTTTATTTTGATGGCAGGAATTCTACTATCTCGTGTACGGGCATTGGAGGGGGAATGGATCTCATCTTAAAGGGATTCATAGCTGGGGTGTTGGGGACGTTGATCATGGATTCCTTGAATCATCTCTTCGCCCGATTTGGAGTGATCTCGAAGATAGACGTGAGGATTATTGGCAGGATGGCCTTGGGATGGGCGCAAGGACGCTTTCGGTATAGCCATCCGGACGAAATGGAATGCGCCCCTAACGAGATACTTTATGGTTATTTCACACATTACGCCATCGGAGTGGGGCTTGCGATCCCGTTCATGTTTGTTTGGAATCTCCTGGTTGGCGGGCCCGTGTCACCGGCATGGACATTTGTTTATGGAGTCGCGACAACGGTAGCCTCTCTGTTTATTGTATACCCTTCCATGGGGTTAGGCATATTTGGCTGGCGGTCTCCTGAAGGGATCAAAAGCCCTTTATCGAGCTTGGCCAATCATGCGTTTTTTGGAGTGGGTATGGCAGTAGCGGTTGCACTCACCTGACCATCCCGAAAACTGATGGATCTAACTGCTGGTTGAGCGATCCGATTTCAGCATTATAAATGCGCATTGTTTTTCAATAGAAATTTAGATCGCACTTTATTTTTTTCGAATGGGTTTTGTGGTAATCGATCCAGATCTTGACTGCTTTGGAAAGTTTCATGGTCTACCTCCTTCGGTAAAAGGGTTGATGTTATGGGCAGAGAGCCCAAGGTAAGCCTATGATATCCAGATGCTAAATGCAAATTCTGTGTTTCGTCTAATACTTAGGGAGGCTGGCAAGCTAACGGGCGTTCTTGTCAACCTGTTTATCGTGAAATTTCCAAAACAAATCTTGAAATTTATGAATTGATAACCTTACAAACTCAACTCTTAATAAATCGCTCAATTCGCCAATTGCGCAGCGCCCTTGTGACGTTTTGTTGTATCAAATTTTTCTTGTTTCAAACCCTAATCTCACCCCAAACAGCGACACGGAATAGTTAAAATCGGTCCATATCGGTATGAATATCATACCTACCATTTATAATCTGTCCCTGATGCCTATTATCTTTGATAGTTCGCTAATGATGAAGCCGGAATTCGTCAAACGAATATGGCAAACATACTTCACATGAAATAGTCTTTAATCCTGCGACTGAGGATACGCTTTACATGAATCAATATCTCGATCCACAATTTTATGTGTCCTGGTTGTCGTCAAGCTGGCAAAACTTCATTCAACTTGCGTCAAATACGAGCACGCTTCTCGAAATTGCGACTATCATCATCGCCCTCCTTTTAGCTTATATAGTGGCTCGTCCAAGTATAAGGAGGTTGAATAGGCTATTGGACAGTCGGGAGTGGCGCGATCGCTTTCCCGGCAGATTCATCCGTGCGTTGTTGCCTTTGGTAACCATCATATTAGCCGTTCTTCTATTGCGCATCGGAATCGAAGCCTTTGAAAAATATGATGTCCCGACTTTCTTGATCGGCACGACCGCCCGACTACTCACCGCCTGGTTCATCATTCGATTCACGACGGGAATGATTCGTGACTCCAACTGGGCCCGCCTTCTGTCCATCACTGCTTGGTTCGTGGCCGCGCTTCACATTCTCAAATTACTTGTCCCGGCTATCGAACTGCTCGACAAGTTAGCCATTGACCTCGGCGGTGTCCGTATTTCTCTGCTGCTGTTGATCAAAGGCGTGATCGTATTTTCGGTTCTTTTGAAACTGGCATCCACGGCAGCCAGCATGATGGAAAAACGAATTTCGACAATCAAAGAACTTACCCCGTCCGTTCAGGTGCTGTTAACCAAAGCCTTAACCATCACCTTAATGACGGTCGCTGTGGTGGTTGCCTTCAGCAGCCTCGGCATCAACCTATCCGCCTTTGCATTCATTGGTGGTGCCATTGGTGTAGGTATCGGCTTTGGCTTGCAAAAAGTAGTTTCTAATCTGATCAGCGGTGTCATTTTGCTTCTGGATAAATCGATTAAACCCGGCGATGTTGTTGGGGTCGGAAACAGTTATGGCAAAATTCAGTCTCTTGGGGCCCGTTACGTGTCGGTGGTCACCCGCGATGGGTACGAGTATTTGATACCCAATGAGGATCTGATTACTCAACAGGTGATTAACTGGTCCTTCAGCGACCGTTTGGTGAGATTAAAAATCGGCGTTGGGGTTTCCTACGATACAGACCTTCACAAAGCCATGGATTTAATAGTGCAATCCGCCCGAGGGATCGATCGCGTGCTGGACAAACCCGGCCCGGTGTGCCAACTGAATAACTTCGGTGACAGCGCGGTGGATCTGGAACTACGCATCTGGATCGGGGATCCGGATAATGGGGTTGCAAATGTCAGCAGCGCCGTTCGTATTGCCATTTGGGACGCCTTCAAAGAACATGGCATTGAAATTCCTTTTCCTCAGCGGGACGTTCACATCAAATCTCAGTCGAACTGAAACCTGGACTACAGGGAATCGTTTACGGTTGAAGGATATCCAGAAAGCGGCGTGATCAAGGAACTGCTCCTCTATAAAAAGACGAATAGAGCTTATCTGATGCCCTGCATGCCTTAGGCTGGTGACCACGCCAAAAACAGACTGCCCACCAACATCCAGATCCAGCCCCTTTTCCAAGTCACGATTTTACGGCTTGATCATTGACGCTGTAAAGGGAATAATCACCAGATAAAAGATGCATGAAGCCAACCCATACCACCTGCACCTTCGGGTGCAACCAAAAAAGGCGTCAGTGTGATCAGCTGGTTCTTCTTAAAACGATATGCAGGAAAAACCGAATCAGGAGCGCGAAATGATGAACAGCATATCAGATGGGCTGGTATATGGCCACCGGCTAACCCCTGGAAAATCGGAAGCCATGCTGACATGGGCCGATGTGGAATCCTGGCAACCTGATCAGGGACTGTTGTGGATCCATCTGGATGCTTCCAACGAAACGGCGCTGAACTGGTTGGAACAGCATGGTGGATTGAGCCCCCTGACCCGGGAAGCCCTGCTGGAACTGGGAACCCGCCCGCGCAGCGTGGTCTCCGAATCGGGTGTGTTGGTCATTTTCAGGGGAGTCAATTGTAGCCCCGGCGCAGATCCTGAAGATATGGTGGCCATCCGCATGTTCATCAGCGAAAAACGAATCATCACCATGCGGCGGCAACGCGTCATGGCGGTGCAGGACATTCACGAGTCCATTGTTTCCGGTAACGGACCCACCACCGCTGGAGAATTTTTCGTCGCCCTGATCGACCGTATTACCGAGCGGATCGGCGAGATTGTTGGAGACATCGAGGACCGGGTGGCCGAGGTGGAGGACACCATCGTCAGTGCCGAAACGGCCGAACTGCGACCCCTGCTGGCCGAACTGCGGCGCGAAAGCATCAGCTTGCGGCGCTACATTGCCCCCCAGCGGGACATGCTGGCCCGGCTGACCCACGAACGGATCGCTTGGCTGACCGAAGCGGACAGGACGCTGCTGCGCGAAACCGCCGAACGGACGGCCCGCTATGTCGAAGACATCGACACCGCCCGCGAGCGGGCCTTGATTTCCCAGGAAGAGTTGAACAACCAGCTGGCCGAGCGGATGAACCGGGCCATGTACACCCTGTCCATCGTGGCGGCGATTTTCCTGCCGCTTGGGTTGCTGACCGGATTGCTGGGGATCAACGTGGGCGGCATTCCGGGGACGGACAGCCCCTGGGCATTTTTGATTGTGACGGTTTTTCTGGTTGTTCTCGCCATCGTCCTGGTTGCCTGGTTCAAAAAATTAAAATGGCTTTAGATATTTTCCGTTTCTACCGAATGGGAAAAAATCGAAATGCCCGCCGATTTTTCTACACCAGCATATGTCAACGATTTAAATTTTGCGGGTCACCATGCTAGCGAACACATTGTTTTTACGGTTACATTATCCATTGAAAATAATGAAGAAGTAACACTTCTCACATCTTTAGAGGAAACTATGAAAAGTCAATTGAATGATAAGAAAGTACTTGTCGTAGACGATTCAAAGATGATTCGACTTTTTGTAAGATAAGCGCTGGCAACCGTTTTGTAACTGCAGCTCCATCTGAAATCATTTCACATGGTCGTAATTTGGCTATCTACATGGTGGTAAATCGCACCAGATGGCTTGGATGCGCATGGCGGCCCTGCATATGGTCTTGTGTTTAACGATAGCATCGTCAGTTTTCTCAGTCTCACCAACAGGCGCGGGTTCAAAATAGTATACCAGCGTATAACCTTTCGGCACTATTTCAAAAACATGTTTTAATATGGGCATTTCTCCCGTACATTCCCATTGAATATCCCATCTTGTCCGATTGCGGTCGTTGAATTATCTATATATTCAAGGGAAGTGGACATCAATTGCAGCACCGACGATTATGGCTTGATGTATCTAACTTATCAACGGTGTAGGGGGCTTCCGAAAAGTTGTGATGCCACATTCTCAGTTGATGTGCTTACTCCCTTTTCAATTGAGTCTATTCAAGTATAGGGCAGTACAGGTTACCATACCATACCCCACGTTTTGCAAAACGTGTACTTAGCTGCTATGTCCCGCAACTATCTTCCTCCTGAAGGGCTTTGTTTTTTCATCTATCGCGATCAACAGATCTGATTTTCGTGCAATCCCAGAATGACAATTTTGTAGAAAAGTGGCTATCTGTCGCCCAAGACAGTTCAATCCGATTTGGTTTGATGGCAAGTAACATGTAAGTTTTGTAAGCACAAATAGCACCAGTTCCTGTGATCTATACTGCACCCAGCTTTATATAAATACATACCC
>JASJGT010000129.1:0-16343 GCA_033791405.1 Desulfuromusa sp. | reverse complement strand
TCCGATACTTTTAGGATCGACCTTGACCAGCTCGGCCAAGGGATCTTGCAGCCGACGGGCAATGGAGATTGCACCACGTACCGTCAAATCAAGATCAGGAAATTCTTCACGGGCAATATCAGAAGCGGAATAAACACTGGCCCCGGCCTCACTGATCATCACTACCGGAAGTTTTTTCACCACATCTTTCAGGCACTGGCGAACAAATTGATCCATTTCCCGACCAGCAGTGCCATTACCAATGGCAACCATCTCAACCTGATGAGTGTTGATAAGATGCAGTAATCCCTGTTGTGACTCTTCAATTCGTCCCCTGCCAGTATGTGGATAGATAGTGACATGTTCAAGAAAACAACCGGTCTGATCGACTACCGCCAACTTGGATCCAGTGCGCAAGCCTGGGTCAACACCAAGGACCCGATAACTTCCTGCTGGAGCAGCAAGCAGCAGATTACGCAGGTTTTCGGCAAATACCCTGATCGCTTCTTCATCGGCGGACTTTTTTGCCTGTAACCGCAACTCAACCACAATTGATGGGGCTAATAACCGGTTATAAGCATCCTCGATCACCAATTTGAACCAATCGTGGTACGGATTTGATTCTGGGATTAACAAGCGACCAAGACGTAAGAGGATCTCCTCTTCAGGAGCTTCGACTGACAATCGCAAAACATCTTCTTTTTCACCGCGCCGCATCGCCAACATTCGATGGGAAGGTATTTGTCGTAGCGACTCGCTAAAATCGTAGTACATTTCATACTTGCTGACCGTTCCAGCTTTGCCCCGAGCCGGCTGCGAGCGAAACAGTCCCTGTTGCCAAGTCTGTTCACGTACTATGGCACGTGCCGTAGCATTGTCAGAAAATTGTTCCGCCAGAATGTAACCAGCACCCTGAAGCGCCTTTGCTACATCTTCAATCTCCCCACTGGCAACTATAAAAGGGGCTGCCAATGATTCCAGTGTTATAGAGGAATCAACTATCTGAAAAATCTGCTCGGCTAATGGTTCCAAGCCTTGTTCTCTGGCAATTGTCGCTTTCGTGCGCCGCTTCGGTTTGTGGGGCAGGTAGAGGTCTTCCAGTTCCGTCTTCAGTCGACAGGTCATTATTTGCGAGTGCAACTCTGTCGTCAGCTTTCCCTGCTCCTCGATTGATTTAAGGATTGTCTGCCGACGTTCATCCAACTCTTTAAAATATGTCAGCCGTTCCTGTAGTTGTCGGATCTGAACCTCATCCAGCTCTCCGGTTACCTCTTTTCGGTAACGGGCGATAAAAGGAACCGTTGCCCCCTCTTCGAGCAGCCCGATTGTCTGTGCAATCTGACCCTTCTGCAGACTGGTTTCTTCGATCAAAATCTGAAGAATATCAAATGTATTCATGTCGTTCATTAATTTCCTTGTTGGTGAACCTTTTGCGGTTAAAGCTTAAGGAAGAGACGGATGGCGATGCTATCATGCCGGTAAATATTTGCAAAGCAATGGTGTGTAAAAGGAAAGGAGTCAACCGATGACAAACAACCAAAAAGGGCGCCCATTTGGCCGCCCTTTACGCTGTATAAATTCGTCAATTAAAATTTACGCTTAGGTAATTTCCAGACTGAAAAACTATTCCACTCATCATCGATAAAAGATCCTTCATAGCCAAAGGTAAAAGCAACAATATTATCTGTCAACTTGATGGTTTTATTGAAATGCAACTGATCCTCAAGACTGGAACCCAGTGTTCTGGCAATATCAAGATAATCGACAACCCGCAGGTCTTTATCCAGCAGGAACAGTTTGAATTTGACATCTCGAACTATTTCGAAATTAATTTTAGGACTCTCGGAAAAGGAGACTATCCCTTTGATTCCCAACCTGTTTCCCTCCCGCTTAGATGAATAGTCAACCGTTACATAAAGATCCTGCCAATGCTGTTTTTCAACCTCCCCCATAGATAGGGTGACCACTCCTTCTTCATCTGCTTTGGCACCTTGGTAGTAAGTTGTTGTGGTCTGACAACCTAGAAGCGTTAAACCAAATAAAAAAACTGAAACAAGCCATAATTTATTCTTCATATTCTTTACTCCAACTGAGATAGTTATATACATATAAACTTTACTATATAGGTAGACAAAGATAAAAGATAGATCTGAGAGAAACCCTACGATTGATCCTCACTAAACGGTTTCAATCAAAGCCTACAGAATATGCTATGATCAGGGTCATTTTTAAATTCTTCTACGGGACTTAACCATGAAAAATACCGGTATATTTTTCCTCGGCCTGCTTTCAGTTATTTATCTATTAAACCCAACCGCAGGTTTTTTTGAGCTGATCCCTGATAATATTCCAATTATTGGTAATCTTGATGAAGCAGCAGCTGTCGCTTTGTTGATGATGTGCCTGCGTTATTTTGGATATGAACTGCCCGATATATTCAACCAGAAGAAGTAGGTTGGGCAAAGAAAAAGGCGTGATTGGAACTGAAGAGTGGTGGGTTGCGCTTGACAATCTCCCGGACAATCGGAGATCCAAGCAGGCGTTGATTTAAAAATTTACGGGCGGCAGCGCGATCCCATCCGGTCGTGGAATGAAACTCATGATAGAGACCGAGAGGGCTCTTCTTATCCCGTAATTGAGAACTGTCTATTCCGTAGAGTTCCGGGTTCTCCAGCAATTCTGATCCTCGTGGCAGATTCATAATTGAAATGTTGAGAAAACCAATCTTTTCTGCATGTTGTTCCAGGAAATTCAAAGTCATCTCGGCATCGGCTTCGGTTTCACCCGGAGTTCCGAGCATAATGTAAACATAACTGGCAATCCCGGCTGCCTCCAGATTATTAAGAATTCTGACCGCCGATTCCAGCTTAAGTCCTTTTCCCAGACTATCAAGTACGGTCTGTGAGCCGCTCTCCAGTCCTAGTTGCAACATCCGACATCCAGCAGTGGCAAGTTGTTGGGCAAAATCAGGATTTTCCAGAACTGACTCAAAACGGACGAATCCAAACCAGGATAAATGGTCTAGGTCGGTACGGCGCTCTGCCATACATTTCAACATGTTGACCGGAATTGCATTATCGGTGAGATGGAAATTTGTTACAGAAGATTGTTCAGATAATTGCAGCAACAAATCTGGAAATTCAGTTGGCTGAAAACTCCCATAAGGGTGGACTGGAGCGGCAGCTTCTGGACAAAATAGACATTTCCGCCAATAACAACCACGTGATGCACTGACAGGTAAAACCGGTTGCGGACTCAAATAACGACTGTGTTTTGCAAATGAGAAATCGGGGGTGAAGTTAAGTGAGGAGGCATCTGCAAGATACTGATTGGTTTGAGCCGGCTCTGTTGCAAGGGTTATAAGAGATGCCTCCCCTGGTCCAAAAACCAGATGGTCAAAAGGTGGCAAACTTATATTATGTTGGCGCAATGGTTCCTGCCAGGAAGTCAGCAATCCACCCCCGGCAATCAATTGCAACTCAGGGTAATCACGTCGTAACAATCCAGCCAGTTCAAAAGCTGGGAAAACCTGATGTAAATAATTTATAGAAATGGCTACCTTTTGCGGATTGTATTCCGCACTTTCGGGTAATAATTCAGCTTCAAAATAGGAATAAAATAGTGTCCTGGCTTGACCGGAACTGAACAGGTTCAGATCGTCAGGATTAAAAGCAGAGTAGGATTTATATTGATAATCTCCTAGAGTTAACCGTTCATCCTGGTTATCTTTCGACCAAAGACTCAACAATAAATTCAGATAACGAACAGCAGTACTGTATTGAGAGAAAGAAGTTGCTCCTTCGGCTGAACGGACTAAATCAAGAGACTGCTGACAATGTTTTAACGCCCGATGGATAGACGTCTTTGGCTTGTCTCCAGCCAACGCTGACAGCCGCTTTTCATCCAAAAGATAAAGATAGCCCTCCAGATTAGCATCCAGAACCTCTGTAGCAATCCCCGCTGTTCGTAATGACGAACAGAGAATTGCCAGCGAGAGTGGGGGCTCTGAGGGGATGAGAGCGGGGGGCTGTACCAGCAGAATCTTGGTCATGGCGGTGTCACTGGTAATCCCTCAGCCAGCCAGCCAAAAATCCCATCGGATACATTATAGATGCTTTCACGGGATGTTACTTCAAGCAGAAACTCGCAGACCACCCTGGTCCGCTGACCGGTTCGTCAAATAAGCACCAGGGGACAATCAGAATTGACCAGTAAATCGAGTTGTTCCATCCACTTTTCCGGCTGGCTTTGACCCTGCCCATCAAAAAAAGTCAACAGCTCACTTCCCGCAACAATTCCAGTTAATTGCCACTCTTCCGGGCGGCGAACATCAATAATGGCCGCCCCTTGTTGTAACAACTCAGGAAGGTCGGCACTATTTATCTGTTTATAGTTTCTTCGCATCGCATTTTCCTTAAAATTTTGCTAAATTCATATAGGTACCATCTTAAAAGGTCAATCTCGACAAGTAAATACAATCGAGAGAAAATGAGCTATAATCCTCAGATCTGAAAACTACTGAAAATTTTACAATCTTATCAACCCATTTCCTGACAAAGGTATAATTATGTTGCCATTTTACAACAGGATCCTCGTAGCCACTGACTTAACTCCCAATTCAGAATTTGCTTTTAAACACGCTGTCATGCTCGGTCGGCGGAATGATGCAAAGATTTACCTGCTGCATGTTCTTCCTCTGGTTGATTCCACTATGCTCGGATACATTTCTTCGATGCTGGGAGAAAGTCAACTGAAAGAAATTGAGCAAAGTAAGAAGGAAAAAGCCAAAGAGGAATTAAGAGAGGATCTGGACAATTTTGCGAAAAAAGAACTGACCCAGTTCCCTGAAGATTTAGCTCGCTTTGCTGGAACAGAAGTCACAATTGGCCATCCGGTTATTGAAATTCTTGAAACCGCTGACCGTTTGGATGTCGATCTGATTGTTATGGGAACCCATGGGAAAGGACCTTTAGAGCAAGCTTTTCTAGGCAGCGTTGCTGAAAAAGTACTGCAAAAATCAACAAGACCGGTGTTCGTTGTGCCGCTACCGAAATAGTTTGAATTATCAGGAAAGGGGCAGGCGATTAATCTGCTTGCCCCTTTTTTTGTTTGTCCACAACGGAGCTAACACCCCTGACAATTATTGAAATAGTGCCTCCGATTCAAAATTGAAATGGTAAGTTTCGTAAGCCCCCCCTTTATCAAGAAGGCTGATTGTGACTGTTGCCGCGCCGGTTGAATATTGAGCCTTAACCGTATATGTAATCACTGGTTCTTGCACTGCGCTATGTTCTCCACCAGTAGATTTCTTTTGAAACTTCATCTCCTCGATACTTTGAAGTTCCCCTATATCTGCCAAGGCTCCCAAAATATTGACTAAATTTTCTTCCGAAACCCTTCTCAGAGCCTCTGGAGCCAGATATTGCTTAACTATCTCCGGATCCCACGTAGAAATTTTAGGTAAAACTTCCTGGATATAAGGTACTACGGTGCCGTCATATTGAGATGATTGATAGTATCCGTAGTAAAAATACGCTGAAAATCCAGTAATAAAAACGAAAATCACATAAACAATAAATTTTTTCATTGATAAAGTCTCCCAACCTTTTCACAAATATGGCGTGCAATGGGCATGGCTGATGTTGCTGCCGGGGATGGTGCATTTCCAACAATCAGGGCTCGTTTACTTTCGACGAACAGGAAGTCATCCAATGTTGTTCCGTCTGGTTTGACTGCTTGAGCCCGGACTCCTGCCGGGTAGGGAAGTAGATCGCTGAGAGTGATCTTGGGACAATAGCGATTAACCTGTTTTAAATAGCCGGGTCGATAAAGTGAATTCTTCAATTCGATCAGCGTTGGCAGCGGGTATTTCATCACCAGTCGATAGAGTCCGGAGTAACTGAGCATTTCTGCCAGATCACGCAGGCTGATTTTCCAACGAGTGTATCCTTCCCGAGACATGGCCAATGTGGCATTCGGCCCGACAGTGAGTGAGCCATCAATCATCGGAGTCAGATGGATTCCCAGAAAGGGAAGCTCCGGATTGGGGATCGGGTAGATCGGGTGGGTCACAATTTGACTTTTTTCTGCGGGGAGTTGGAAGTATTCTCCACGAAAGGGGAGAATTTTAAAGGTCGGTTGTTGTCCCAACATCTGTATGATGCGATCCGAATGGAGTCCAGCACAACTAACCAGAAAGCGACCGGAAAAATTCCCCAGACTGGTTGTGACTTCAACCCCGGTGGTTTCTTTTAATGCAGAAACCAGACAGTTGGTATGGATTTCACCACCCGCTGATATAATCTGCTCCGCCAATTTTTTAGCAACTTGCTCAAAGTCGACGATTCCGGATGAAGGAACCCAGGTGGCGCTAACTCCGACAACATTGGGTTCAAATTCGTGCAATTGCTGTTGGTCAAAAACTTCCGTTTCTATTTCGTTTATTCTGCACCGCTCAAGCAGGTCTTGCATCCGCTCGGCATCCTGCTCATCGGTTGCAACCAGTAATTTTCCGGTTTCCCGGAATGGAATGTTATGTTCACGACAGAAACTTTTGGTTTCCAGATTTCCCTCACGGCAGAAACGGGCTTTTAAACTTCCTGGCGCGTAGTAGACTCCAGCATGAATGATGCCACTGTTATGTCGGGTTTGGTGAATCGCCAGCTCTTTTTCTTTCTCAAGAACGGCAACCGTTGCCCCATGAAATTGATGTTGTAATTGGCGGGCAGTTGCCAATCCGACAATCCCACCACCGATAACAATAAAATCGTAGTTCTTCATTGAATAACAATCCGTCTATTCTTGAAAATCTTGTTTGGTTTTTTCCATCTGTTCGGCGTAATGAGCCATCAGGGTGCGGCGTGACATCATGTAAAGAACTTTTTGTGGAACTTCGCTATCAACCACCGGAATTTCATCCAGATTGCGGCCAGTTAATTTTTTCATCACATCGGTCAGGTGCTCATCTGGTGTTGCGGTAATCACGCTTTTTGTTGCAATGTCGCCTGCAATTACCAGGGTTGGGGGGATATCTTCATTGAGAATCCGACGGATATCGGTCATCGAAAAGATCCCGACCATCATTTCTTCACCATTTACAACCGGGTAGTAGGTTGTTTTTGCCGGGGCAATCTTATCCAAAATTTCAGGGAGTGTCATCCCTTCAGGAATCAAGGTTGGTTTTCGCCCCCTCTTTGCCAGGCTGCGGATTTTAACCCCTTCCAGAATATCAATCACAAAATCACCGAGGTGAGCTGGTGAATCGAAGCGACAGGCGACCTGTTGTTCGTAGATGCTGTTTTTGCGCATGACGATCATTGCAACGACACAAACTAACATCAATGGTGCGAGTAAACCATAATTTCCAGTCAACTCACTGACCATGATCAGAGTGGCAATCGGGGCGTTAGCGACTCCGGCAAAAAATCCTGCCATGCCTACTAGAACATAGGCGCGCGGATCTTGAACCAACATGGGGAAAAGGATCTCTGCAGTGGCACCAAAAGTACCACCGAGCATTGCTCCGATCACTAGGCTGGGGGCAAAAACACCGCCTGACCCGCCCGATGAAATGGTCAGGCTGGTCGCAACGACTTTGGCCAAGGCAACAACCAGCATCACCCAGAGTGCCATCTGGCCGTAGAGTGCGGCCTGAACCCAGCCGTATCCAGAACCGAGAACTTGCGGGACAAACATTGCCAGGATTCCCAAAAGTAATCCACCCAGGGCTGGTTTAAGCCAGGTTGGCATTGGCAATTTGCGAAAGGCATTCCGCATCCCGTAAAAGACTTTGACATAGAGAACCCCGAACAGGGCGCAAAGGATTCCAAGCGCTAGGTAGAGGAGCAGTTCTGATGGTTGGTCAAAGCGAAACAGAGGGGTATCAAGGAGTGGCTTCCAGCCGGTGACTGCGCCGAATAAAGAATAGGCGATGATTGATGAAATAATGCAGGGGATTAATCCTTCGTGTTCAAAATCGGGGTCACGATAAAGAACCTCGGCTGCAAACAAGGCACCACCAAGAGGTGAGCGAAATGTGGCTCCGATGCCACCCGCCATTCCAGCCATCAGTAGCAGTCGGCGATCTTGAGCGGAGAGCCCCAGTTTTGTGGCAATAAAGGAGCCAAAACCAGCTCCAATTTGGGCGATTGGCCCCTCGCGACCTGCCGAACCTCCGGTTCCAATAGTAATGACAGATGCGATAGATTTGATAATTGGAACCCGACCGCGGATGATTCCACCTTTGCGGTGAAAAGCTTCAATCGCTCCATCGGTTCCATGTCCTTCGGCTTCTGGAGCAAAGGTGTAAACCAACCAGCCGGAAATTAATCCTCCGAGTGCTGGTAATAGAAACAGACACCAACGGTAGGGGACGGAGAGATTATCGATGAAATGGGTAAAGGAACTTTCTGGTGTCCCTTCTAAGGGGGGGTGAAAATTACCGATCTTTCCCAGCATGAGATGTTCGACACTGTTGGTGGCAAAGTAGAAAGCCAGAGCACCACCACCTGCAACAACACCGACGGGGATGGATAAAATCAGCAGCCGAAAGCCGGTTCGTTCAAGGATTTGGAGAAGTTTTGGAACCAGCTGCATGATAAATCCAGGTTGAGAATCAGTAGGAAAGATTTCTCAACAGAGTTTCTAAGGTAGATACAGGCTATTCCTGTATTGAAGCTGGTTATTTAACAGCTTCAAGCTATAGGCACAAGGATAGATTCCGTTCTTATGACTCTGTTGAACTTTTTTCAGCAGAAACAGACTTCACTTCAACGGGGCGCAGGTGCCAAATATCATTATTATATTCAGACATGGTGCGATCTGTAGAAAAATAACCGCTGCGGGCACTGTTGAGGATACTCATTCTCGTCCATTGCTCATTATCTTGAAATGCTGTTGCTACCTTTTCCTGTGCTTGCACATAACTACGAAAATCAGCGAGAGTCATCCAGAGGTCATTTCTGGATTTCATGGAAGCGAGGATATCATCGAAAATACCCGGTTCAAACTGATTGAAATAGCCAGATTCCAGTAAATCAATCACTTTTTTTAACTCTGGGTCATCAGCAATCAATGCTTCTGGGTTATAGTCATTCTTCAGCTCCTCAACCTCATCAGCATGGAGACCGAAGAGGAAGAAGTTTTCCTCTCCAACAGCATCAAGAATCTCAACATTGGCACCGTCCAGAGTCCCGATAGTGACGGCACCGTTCATCATGAATTTCATATTTCCGGTACCCGAAGCTTCTTTTCCTGCCGTTGAAATCTGCTCCGATAAATCTGTTCCAGGGCAGATTACTTCCATGGCGGAAACACTGAAATCGGGGAGAAAAACCAACTTCAGTCGGTCGCCAACATCTGGATCCTGGTTAACAACATGAGCCACGTTATGAATCAACTTGATAATCATTTTAGCCATGGTGTAGCCGGGTGCGGCTTTTCCACCAATGATGACACAACGATTTGTCCAGGATTTGACTTCGCCAGATTTGATTTGAGAATAGAGGTGGATCACATGGAGAACATTAAGTAGCTGACGTTTGTATTCGTGAATACGCTTCACTTGTACATCAAATAGAGCCTCTGTCGTAATGGTGATTCCGGTGCGCTCGTGCACCAAATCAGCCAGGCGTTGCTTGTTTTGTTGCCGAATTGCAACCCAGCGAGCTGTAAAACTGGGGTCATCAATCAGTTTCTCTATCTGGCTTAACTGGCTCAGATCGGTGAGCCAGCCAGTACCGATGGTCTCGGTTAAAAGCTGTCGCAACCCTGGATTAGCTACACCCAGCCAGCGCCGTGGTGTCACCCCATTGGTTTTGTTGTTGAATTTTTCTGGCCAGAGTTGATAAAAATCTTGAAACAATCCTTCTCTCAATAAGCGAGAATGGAGTGCTGCAACGCCATTGACAGAAAAACTACCGACGATGGCCAGATGAGCCATCCGGACACGTCCATTGCCATCTATTATCGACATCCGTTGATAGCGTTTCTGATCGGTAGGCCATTTCATTGATACCAACGCAAGAAAACGTGCGTTGATTTCATAAATTATTTCCAGCAACCGCGGTAATAATTTTTCAAACAAAGATGATGGCCAGCTTTCCAGTGCCTCAGGAAGAAGGGTATGGTTTGTATAAGCCATCGTTTTGGTAACAATGTTCCATGCATCATCCCATTCAAACAGTTCCTCATCTAGAAGTAAGCGCATCAACTCAGCTACGGCCAGACTTGGATGGGTATCGTTAAGTTGAAAAACGTTATTATCAGAAAAAGTACTGAAATCATTGCCGTGGCTACGTTCCCATTGGTGGAGGATATCCTGCAGACTGGCTGAAACAAGAAAATATTGCTGCCGCAAGCGCAGTTCCTTACCGTTTTCGCTGCTATCGTTGGGATACAGCACCATGGTGATATTTTCGGCATCATTTTTTTCGGCAACCGCTTCGAAGTATGAACCGGCGTTGAATTCGGTTAAATTGAAATCTTTAGCCGAAGCAGCAGACCACAGCCGTAGCGTATTGACAGTTTGATTGTGATACCCCGATATCGGGACATCATAGGGAACCGCTAACACTTCTTCGTCATGTTCCCAGTGAACAATCAGTCGACCATTGCCATGGATATCCTTATACATCCGTGTATAACCACCAAAACGAACCACACAGGTATAATCGGGGCGTCGAATCTCCCATGGATATTCGTCGTATCCCAACCACTGATCAGGTTCTTCTATCTGATAACCGTCTTGGATACGCTGATGGAACATTCCATATCTGTAGCGTAGTCCATAGCCCATGACGGGTAGTTGCAACGTTGCACAACTGTCCATGAAACAGGCTGCCAAGCGACCAAGGCCACCGTTGCCAAGACCGGCATCGCGTTCTGCACTTTCAATATCTTCCAGTACTTTTCCCGCCTCAGAGAGCGCTTCATGCACATTCTTATCAAGATCCAGATTGAGCAAATTATTGTTCAATGAACGGCCAATGAGAAATTCCATCGACAGGTAATAACCCCTTTTTGTCTCAGCCTGATAATGGGCCAGCCAAGTCTGTTTCCAGTGGGACATCAAGCGGTCGCGGATAGAATAAGAGAGCGCTTTGAACAGATAATAGCTGGGAGCCTCCAAATGTCGACCAAAGGTATTATAGAGATAATGGAGAAAGCTTGATTCTATACTGGCAACATCATTGCCCAGGCAATGCAGTGCTTTGCGTAAAATCGCTTCTTGCTTTTTGTCAAGTGGTGGTGCATGCATAGAAAACTCCTTGCGGGGATGCTTGGTGATACAAATTCAGATAGGTCTGTGCGCTGTGCTGCCATGAGAAATCTTGCAGCATACCGGTTTTCTGCATCGCTTGCCAGCGGCGTGGACTTTGATATTCTGATAAGGCACGCTGCACGGTGTAACATAGTGCGGCCGGGGTTAGAGAGTCAAAAACAAATCCTGTCGCCGTACCATTCTCCAGGGTCGTCTCATTGGTGTCGATAACGGTATCCTTCAGCCCTCCCGTTGAATGGACAATGGGGGTGCTACCGTAAATCAAACTATACATCTGATTCAGGCCGCATGGCTCAAAGCGTGATGGCATGAGGAACATGTCAGCTCCCCCCTCAATTAAATGGGCCAGTTTTTCCGAATAATCGATGCGAACAAAGATGCGCCGAGGAAATTTTTTGGCGAGTGCGGTCAACTGTCTTTCAAACAGATGAATCCCAGTGCCAACGATAACAAAGCAGGCATTGGTACTCTTTATCAGTTCAGGCAACGCCTGAATTATCAGGTCGATCCCCTTTTGCTCAATCAGACGTCCAACAAAACCAATCAACGGCGCATTTAGAAGGGTCGTAGCATGCTTTTCATCCAATAACTGCAGCAGTTCCAATTTATTTCGTTTTCTCTGTGCAACCCGGCCACGCTGTGCAGAATAGTGAAAGGGGAGATACGGATCGTGCTGCGGGTTCCAGACCTGCGGATCAATGCCATTCAATATGCCGTGCAGACGTCCCTGTTTTTGTCGTTGTTGCAGGGCGGTATCTAGACCAAAACCCTGATCTTCCGTACAGATTTCATCGGCATAACTCGGGCTGACTGTGGTGACATAGTCAGCAAAAACGATGCCCGCTTTGAGCATTGACATCGAACCGTAAAACTCAATTTGGGTGAAATGCCACCACTCAGGTGGTAAACCTAACTCTTCAAACAACAGATAGGGAAAATGACCACCGTACGAAAGGTTATGGATAGTAAAAATAGTTCCAGGTCGTTGATTTGGATCTTCGCGGCTCAATAACGCAGGAACTAAACCGGTCTGCCAATCGTTGCAGTGAACGATTTCTGGTTGCCAGTGCAGATTACAACGATCCATAGCGACTTCAGCAACTACCTGAGAAAACAAAGCAAAACGTTCGCCATTATCGGGCCAATCTTCTCCGGCAAGGGTCTGATATGGATTGCCGGGGCGGTCAAAAAGGCCTTCAATCTCAACCAGCAGCAGTGAACAGCCGATCCTGTCCAAGGTTCCTCGCAACAAGCGTACTGATCGCTTCTGGCCGCAACCATTTACTTGCATGGTCGCAACCTCCTGTACCTCACCTGCAACCGCCAGAGCATCTGTATAGGCGGGCATGATCAACATAACGTCTTGTCCCAGTGTCTGCAGTGCGGCGGGCAAACCAGCTGAAACATCAGCTAGACCGCCCGTTTTAACTAATGGATAGATCTCAGAACTGGCGAATAAAACTTTCATCAAGATTTCTCAGGCTGTAAAATGACTATTGCTAATGGTGGTAAAGTAACCAGTGCACTTGCCGGACGTCCTAGCCAAGCGACATCCTCTGCGATAATCCCGCCCGCATTTCCGACATCACTGCCACCATAAATCTGTGCATCAGAGTTGAGGATTTCTCGATATCTTCCGCTATGAGGCAAGCCAACACGATAATTATTACGAACCACCGGTGTGAAGTTAAATAGACAGATGAGCTGTTCTCCCTTGCCTTTGCGGATAAAGCTGAGGATCGATTGCTGATAGTCATGGCAATCAATCCATTCAAAGCCCTGCTCTTCAAAGTCGAAGTGATGTAATGCTGATTGATGACGGTAGAGTGAATTCAGATCCCGTGCCAGAAGTTGGACGCCCCGGTGAGCATCCTGTTCGCACAGTGACCAGTCAAGCACATTTCCTTCATCCCATTCTAGCCATTGGCCAAATTCCCCCCCCATAAATAATAATTTTTTTCCGGGAGAGGTCATTTGATAACTGAGAAGCAAGCGTAAATTTGCCAGTTGCTGCCAAGCATCACCCGGCATCTTGCTGGCTAGTGCCCCCTTGAGATGAACCACTTCATCGTGGGACAGTGGGAGGATGAAGTTCTCATGGTAGGCGTACATTTGACTGAAGGTCAGTTGATTATGGTGGTAGGAGCGGTTGATCGGATCTTCAGCAAAATAATGGAGGGTATCATTCATCCAACCCATATTCCATTTCATCGTAAATCCCAGTCCCCCCATCCATACCGGCCGTGAGACCATTGGCCATGAGGTTGATTCCTCAGCCATGAGAACCGCCCCGGGGTATTGGTTATGCATTTCCTCATTCAAGGTACGGATAAAATTGATCGCCTCGATATTTTCATTTCCACCATAAGCATTAGGGAGCCATTCTCCCTCTTCACGGTCATAATCGAGATAAAGCATCGAGGCTACGGCATCGACACGGAGCCCATCGATATGAAACTCTTTACACCAATAGAGGGCATTGGCAATCAAGAAATTACGTACCTCGTTGCGTCCGTAATTAAAAATATAGGTCCCCCACTCTTTATGTTCTCCCTGACGAGGATCCTCATGTTCGTACAGAGCAGTGCCGTCAAAACGGGCCAGGGCGAAGCCGTCTTTGGGGAAATGAGCCGGCACCCAATCAAGAAAAACGCCGATACCATGCTGATGGCAGTGGTCGACGAAATAGCGAAAATCATCGGGATCACCAAAACGGTGGGTCGGAGCATAATATCCGGAGGTCTGATAGCCCCACGATTCATCGAGGGGATGTTCACTGATCGGGAGTAAGTTGATGTGGGTGTAGCCCATCCACAGGACATAATCGACCAGACGATGGGCGAGTTCACGATAGTTGAGAAACTGGTGGTCATCCTGACGTTGCCATGAGCCCAGGTGGACCTCATATATCGAGATGGGGAGATGCTGCCAGTCATACTGGCGTCGCTCCGCCATCCAGTCATCGTCTGTCCAGTTATGGTCACTGGTATAAACAATCGATGCTGTCCGTGGACGCATCTCCATAGCCCGGGCGTAGGGATCCGTTTTCATCACGCAATGGCCGTTATGCATGGTGCGAATCTCAAATTTATAGCAATCATTTTTCTTTAGCCCCGGAATAAACAGCTCCCACACCCCGGATCGTCCTCGCGAACGCATCGGATGCCTCAGGCCGGCCCAACCGTTAAAATCGCCAACCACTGAAACTCGTTCAGCCGATGGTGCCCAAACGGCAAACAGAACTCCGTCAATTCCATCTACTTGCTGGGGGTTAGCTCCCAGGATATCGTAGAGATTCCAATGTTGCCCTTCTGCGAACAAGTGCAAATCTATCTCCCCAACTTGCGGCAAAAAAGTGTAGGGAGAGACCACTCGGTTGACTTGACCCGATGCTTCGACCCATTCTATCCAGTAATGGGTGGGGAGAAGCTGTTTTTGCTCCGCACTGAGGGTCGCGATGAACATGCCGCTATTGTTGAGCGGTTGTAGAGCAATACCACCTTCAAGGGTTGCTGAGGTTGCCGTAGGGAGCCAGGCTCGTACTACCCAGTGATCGTCTCGGGGATGACAGCCCAGCACAACAAAAGGATCGTGGTGGCTTCCTTGCTGCAAGGCTTTAAGATCATAATCATCTGTGGTTAGATAATGAGTTTTCATCTAGATGTTACCTCTGCTGCTAGAGCGTTGATTTCGTTCCAATTTGTTTCGTATTCTTTCGGCCAATTGTGCAGAAACCTGATCCCAGGAAAACTTCCAGACCCAGTTGTTTTCTGTCGTTCCGGGGGTGTTGGTGCGATGTTTTCCGTCTAAAGCCAGCCAGTCCTGCATTGGGATGATCGCTGTTTGTGCCGGTGATTGTAATGCTGCTTCAATCAGCGGCCAAGGGATGCCCCCCACATCCTGTGGCAGTTGCTGCAACACTTGATGTTGCAGCTCAGGATCAAGAGAATTGAACCAGCCACAGGTGGTATTGTTATCATGGGTACCGGTATAAACAACCGAATTCTCAATTTGGTTGGAGATGTTATGGGGGTTGTCAGCATCACCACTAAAGCCAAATTGTAATACTGACAAACTTGGCAGGCCAAAATCATCACGAAGTGCCACAACTTCTGCGTTGATCACTCCTAGATCTTCGGCGACAAACGGCATATCTGGAAAATCGTCACGCAAGGCTTCTAACAACTGGCGCCCAGGAGTTTCCACCCATTGTCCTTCGACCGCGGTTTCTGCGGTCGCCGGGATCTCCCAGAGAGCCTGTAATCCGCGGAAATGGTCGATTCTTACCAGATCAAACTGGCGCAGTGTACTTGCCATCCGCGCTCGCCACCAGGCAAATTGGTTGCTCTCCATTTGCTCCCAGTTATAGTGGGGATTGCCCCAACGCTGTCCAGTCTCCGAAAAATAGTCGGGTGGCACCCCGGCCACCACCGTTGGCTGTAGCTGTTCATCAAGTTTAAACAGTCCGGGTTGAGCCCAGACATCAGCACTATCATAAGAAACCGCAATGGGGAGATCACCAAACAGAATAATCCCTTGCTGGTGTGCGACCTTTTTTATCTCTTGCCAACGTTGAAAGAGTAGATATTGTTGTCGTTTTAGCCCATGCAACCGATCCTCATTCTCGGCTGAAAAACTCTCCAATGCTTCTTCATGCCGATAGCGGTACGGGATTGGCCACTCTGACCAGGGCAGATTGTCATAGCTTTCGCGCAAAGTTACAAACAGGGCATAATCATCAAGCCAAGCACTTTCATTTTGGATAAAAGCCGAAAGTTTATCCTCATCCACCGTCATTGCTGAAAGAGATGCTGGCAACAGTGCCGGATTGAATGCGTGGGCAGAATAAGCCTGATAGGGTGAGCGGTCACGGTGGGGTGCCCCAAGTGGCAACATTTGCCAGACACTTAACCCCGCTTGAGTCATCCAGTTGAGAAAAAGCTCAACGTTCTCATCAAGAACCCCTTGTGGTAACGCTGTGGGATGCAATAAAACACCGGCTCTTCTCATGTTATTTATTCCTGCTGTAATAATAGTCGATCAAGTTTCAGTTTCTCAGCATGGTTCATGCAATTTCATCTAT
>JASJGT010000128.1:0-17645 GCA_033791405.1 Desulfuromusa sp. | reverse complement strand
GATCCGGGGTGGCGCAGTGGCTGCAGGTAGCAAGGAACTGAGTAAAGATCTGGCTGCAGTTGAAGATGGATTTATTGTCATCCCTGATCGTCGTGCCGCAATTGAGTTTGCTGGTAATCTTGCTAAGCAGGGAGATCTATTGCTGGTTGCAGGAAAGGGACATGAGGATTATCAGGTCCTTGGGACTGAAAAAATCCACTTTGATGACCGGGAGGAATTGAGTCGCGTGCTGAACAAGTTAGACGGTTCAAAGATTCTGAACAGCAGAATTGGAGCTGAAAATGATGTTTGATCTGGAACGGATTGCCAGAATTGTTGACGGTGATTTTTCCGGAAGGAAAGTCAATTGTCAGTTGAGTGGAATATCTACTGACAGCCGTAACTTGAGTCCTGGCGCATTGTTTGTTCCGCTGCGCGGTGAACGATTTGACGGACATGATTATCTTGGTCAGGCAGTAAAAAATGGCGCCGCTGCTTGCTTGAGTGAAGAGGTCACTGCTGGATTGAGTGTCCCGGTTGTGCGAGTTTCTAATACCCTGCGGGCTCTTGGAGATATCGCCGCTGCTTACCGTTTACAGCTCAATGGACCGTTAGTGGCGATTACGGGGTCAGCTGGAAAAACAACCACCAAGGAAATGTTGGCGGCAATTCTTGAACTCGTCGCTCCAGGGTTAAAAACAGCCGGGAACTTTAATAATCTGATTGGGTTGCCATTAACTCTGTTTCGTTTGGAACAAGAACATCAGTGGGCGGTTCTGGAAATGGGAACCAGTGCCCTTGGAGAAATAGAGCGTTTGACAGAAATTGCCCAGCCAACAATCGGTGTCATCACGAATATTGGTGAGGCCCATTTAGAAACCTTGCAGGGCTTAGATGGTGTTTCCAGGGCAAAAGGGGAGCTTTTTGCCGGATTGCAGGGGGGAACCGCCATTCTCAATCTTGATGATCCAAGGGTGTCACAATTACCAGTTGCCAACGGGGTTAAAAAGCTGACTTATGGGTTGTCGGAGCAAGCTGACGTTCGTGCTGAATCAATTATGGATAAAGACAAAGGGGTTAGCTTTGATCTTTTACTGGCTGGACAGCGCTATCCGGTTCAACTGAGTCTTCCCGGTCGACACAACGTATCCAATGCTTTGGCTGCCGCTGCGGCAGCAATGGAAATTCATGTTCCGGCAGAAAAAATTGTCGCTGGTTTGACTCGATTTGTTGCGATCCAGGGGCGGATGGATCTTTTCCCCCTCCCTTGTGGAGGTTTGCTGCTTGACGATAGTTATAATTCAAATCCTCTTTCTGCCTATGCGGCACTAAATGCCCTGATGTCATTATCGGGACAGGGGCGCCGGGTTGCCATATTGGGTGATATGCTCGAACTGGGAACTAATTCCGTGCAGTTGCATGAAGAACTGGGTGCTAAGGCTGCAAAAGTTGCCGATGTGTTGATTGGGGTCGGTCAGTTCTCTACAAATCTTTGTCGGGGAGCAGAGGCTGCAGGAATGAACCCCGCTCAAATGACAGCAGTTGCAGATGCGGCAGCAGCAACTGAATGTCTACACGATCAACAACACTCTGGCGATAAGATTCTTCTGAAAGGGTCGCGAGGCGTCCATTTGGAGAAAATAGCAGAAGCTTTGAAAACGACAGTTGATACACCTTCAAACGGGAAGAAAGGAAACTAACGGGTGCTATATCACCTCTTATATCCTCTCCATACGGAATATTCAGTGCTGTATGTTTTCCGCTACATCACTTTTCGCACTATCTATGCAACTATTACCGCCCTGTTGATCTCGTTTATTCTTGGACCCTGGATGATTGCAACTTTACAGCGGATGCAGATTGGTCAAACAATCCGCAAGGTTGGACCCGAATCCCATTTTGTCAAAGAGGGGACCCCGACTATGGGTGGCGCTTTGATTTTACTGGCGATTATCCTCCCGACACTGTTATGGGCTGATCTGACAAATATCTATATTTGGGTCACATTGTTGATTACAGCAGGCTATGGTGCTATCGGTTTTACTGATGATTATTTAAAAGTTGTGCGAAAAAATAGTGATGGAATCTCTGCTCGCCAGAAAATGTTTTGGCAGGTTCTGATTGCTCTGGTTGCCGCACTTTTACTTTACAGCAATGGTCACTTTGATACCCGCCTGAGCCTCCCATTTTTTAAGAACGTCAATCCTGATTTAGGGGTTTTCTATGTCCCTTTTGCTGTCCTGGTGATGGTTGGAGCCAGTAATGCGGTGAATTTGACCGATGGTCTTGACGGTTTGGCAATTGGACCGATGATTATTGCTTCTGCTACTTTTCTGTTGCTGGCGTACCTGGTGGGAAACGCAAAGCTTTCCGGTTATCTGCAGATTACCGGCGTTCAGGGCGCCGGTGAACTGGCGATTCTCTGTGGGGCAATGGTGGGTGCCGGTCTCGGGTTTTTGTGGTTTAACAGTTACCCAGCTCAGGTTTTTATGGGTGATGTCGGCAGTTTGTCTCTTGGTGGAGCACTGGGAACCATTGCGGTCATTACCAAAAATGAATTTGTATTAGTGATTGTGGGTGGAATTTTTGTGATAGAGGCACTTTCGGTCATTGTTCAGGTGATCTCATTCCGTTACTGGGGGCGCCGTGTTTTTCGGATGGCACCGATTCATCATCATTTTGAATTAAAAGGGTGGGCAGAGCCAAAAATTATTGTCCGCTTCTGGATTATCAGCATTGTGCTGGCATTAATTGCTCTTTCAACATTAAAATTGCGATGAAACTAGACTTTAAAAATAAGCGCATTGTGGTTATTGGAGCCGGTCTGAGTGGTCAGGCTCTGGTGCGCTTTCTGGTCGAGCGTGGAGCTACTGTTGCTTTATCCGATTTACGCAAAGAGGACGAAATCTCAGGTCTTGAATCTCTTGCCGGGCTGCCAGCACGTTTTGATCTGGGTGGACATAGTCTTGAACTGTTCGAGCAGGCAGACCTGATTGCCGTAAGTCCTGGAGTTCCCCTTAATTGTGAACCCCTGCAGCTAGCCGCCTCCTGTGGTATTCCACTGCTTGGAGAGATTGAAATCGCCGCTCGGGAAATCACAGCACCAATCATCGGTGTGACCGGTACAAATGGAAAATCGACCGTTACCAGTCTGATCGGTGAAATTATGCGGGCTTGGGGTGAAAAAGTATTTGTCGGCGGGAACTTAGGCACACCGCTAGTGGAGGCTTGTTCCGCGGAGTTTGATCATGTGGTCGTCGAGCTTTCTTCATTTCAATTGGAAACTATTGATCAATTTCATCCGGCGATTGGTTTGCTGCTCAATTTAAGCCCGGATCATCTTGACCGATATTCTGATCTGCAGAGTTATTATCAGGCTAAATTGAGGTTGTTCCGCAATATGAAAGCCGCTGATTTTGCTGTTTTGAATGCAGATGATCCGGATGTCTGTCGATTGTCAGCGGATCTTAGGACCACTGCAGTTTGGTTTTCTGCTCGGGGTCGACTGGTTGAAGGAATGGTCAGGCTTGGAGATAGGTTGGTCTGGAATTGGGGTGGAGCAGATATTCAACTACCTTTGTCAGAGCTGCAGATATCCGGTGAACATAATATCGAAAATGCTATGGCTGCGATGATTCCTGCGCTGCTGCAGGGATGTCCAGCGGAACTGGCATGGAAAGCGGTTTGTTCATTTACTGGGCTTGAGCATCGGATGCAGTTGGTGCGGCAACTTAATGGGGTGAATTGGTATAACGATTCAAAAGGGACAAATGTGGGAAGTGTGATGAAAAGTCTTGCAGGTTTGCCCTCTAGAGTGACTTTGATTGCCGGTGGAAAAGATAAAGGTGGTGATTATACCCCTCTTCGACCATTGATGGAGCAGAGGGTTGCACATCTGATTCTGATTGGCGAAGCCGCACAAAAAATAGCTGCAGAACTATCAGGAAGTTGTGAAATTCTCTTGGCCGTGGGATTGGAATCAGCTGTTCAACAGGCCTATGAAATCACAGCTCCTGATGGGACGGTGTTACTCTCCCCAGCTTGTTCCAGTTTTGATATGTTCACTAACTATCAGGCACGAGGGAATGAATTTGAGCGTCTGGTGCAACAGCTCCCGGGCGAGAGGGTGGCATCATGACATTCCGGCGTGATATTGATACTAGTCTCCTGTTGTTGACCGTTTCCTTAACCTGTATTGGCGTGGTGATGGTCTATTCGTCATCGGCTATTATGGCGGCAGAACGGTTTCAAGATGGTTTCTATTTTTTGAAAAGACAACTCCTTTATACCATGGTTGGATTTGTGCTGATGGCAGTAGCGACCTATTTTAATTATAAAAACTGGCGAAAATTAGCGGTGATTGCCCTTCTTGGTAGTATCGCTCTGCTCGCCTTGCTGTTTGTCCCCGGTTTCGGTGTCCGGGTTGGTGGGGCGATGCGCTGGCTGCGTTTGCCCGGGCTGACGGTGCAACCGGCAGAGCTGGTCAAGTTGACACTGGTGCTTTATCTGGCTCATTCACTGACGCGCAAAAGGGAGAAAGTCCGGTCTTTTCTTAAAGGCTATTTCCCTTATATGATCGTTCTTGGTTTGCTCCTCGGAATGTTGCTGAAGCAGCCCGATCTTGGTAGTGCCATAATTATTGCCGGGGTTGCACTGTCGATGTTGATTGTTGCTGGAGTCCGCTGGCGCTATATTCTGCCGACAATTTTGATGACATTACCAGTTGTCTATTTTCTCATTATGCAGGTCGATTATCGCCGCCGCCGGATTATGGCTTTTCTTGATCCTTGGGACGACCCTTTTGATACCGGATTCCAAATTATTCAGAGTTTAGTTGCCTTTGGTAAGGGTGGAGTATTAGGGCAAGGGTTGGGGATAGGTGAGCAGAAATTATTCTATTTGCCGGAGGCTCATACCGATTTTATTTTTTCGGTTATTGGAGAAGAACTTGGTTTGGTGGGGACACTGATCGTTGCGGCTCTGTTTCTGATGCTGGTTCTTTCTGGTATCCGCATTGCGTTACATTGTCAGGATCCCTTTGGACGAAATTTGGCCTTTGGTTTAAGTCTCTTGTTGGGGCTGGAAGCGTTTGTGAATTTGGCTGTTTGTATGGGTTTATTACCAACCAAGGGGTTGGCTTTACCGTTTATCTCTTATGGCGGTACCAGTTTGGTTGTGAGTCTGATTGCTGTCGGAATCTTATTGAATATCTCAAATTCTCTGGGGTCGACAAAATGAGGCTGATGTTGGCCGGTGGCGGAACCGGAGGACATCTTTTCCCTGCAGTAGCATTAGCTCAACTTCTGCTTAAGCAAGATGAAACAGCAGCGGTACAATTTGTTGGGACCAAGCGAGGATTAGAACAGCGCCTGCTCCCTAAATTGGGACTCCCATTGGCGACGGTGGATATGGTTGGAGTTGTGGGTCGAGGATGGCGTGGCAGGATTGAATTAGTGCCAAAATTAATTAAGAGTCTTATCCAGGCAAAGATATTACTGCGCAATTTTAAACCTGATTTGGTTGTTGGAGTGGGTGGGTATGCCTCGGTGCCGGTCTTGCTCATCGCCAAAATGACCGGTGTTCCCTACTTGATTCATGAACAGAATGCGATTCCCGGTTTAAGCAACAGAGTGCTTGGTAGGTGGGCAAAATCAATCTGCCTCTCTTTTCCTGAAAGTGGCAGCGGGTTTGAGCGGAGCAAAACCGTCGTTACCGGCAATCCATTACGACAAGGTCTGGAATCAGTGACAGCAGAAATACCACAGCGAGGTAAATTGTTGATTTTTGGTGGCAGTCGGGGAGCTATGGCAATTAACCGGGCAGTGAATGAAATGTTACCATTTCTAAATGAGTGGGAACAACGACCAGAAATTCTCCATCAAACCGGTGAAGAGGATTTATTACAAGTTCAGCAAGCTTATCGCGCCGCAGGGTTTGATCCTGAGCAAGTGGTCCCTTTCATCGATGATATGGCGACCGCTTATCGTCAGGCGAGTTTGGTTATATGCCGTGCCGGGGCGACAACTCTGGCAGAACTGGCAGCCTGTGGTCGAGCCGCGATATTGATTCCGTTCCCATCTGCGGCGGGAGATCACCAGACAGCCAATGCAAAGGCGCTGGAAAATGTTGGTGCAGCAATATCTTTTCCACAGAGTGAATTAGACCCTGAATCCCTGGCGCGTTTGGTGAAGAATTTATTGGCAGATCGACAAACATTACAACGGATGGGTGAACAAGGACGACAACTCAGTTTTTCGGGTGCTGCGGAACGAATCTTGAACGAGTGCCGCCGCTTGCTCGGGATGCCATTGGTGGAGGGAATATAAATGTACGGACGGATCAAAAAAATCCACTTTGTTGGAATTGGCGGAATCGGCATGAGTGGGATTGCCGAGCTGTTATTAAATCTTGGTTACCGGGTTTCTGGCTCAGATCTGCGTGAATCGGATACAACCCGTAGATTGACTGAGCTTGGTGGCGAAATTGTCATCGGCCATAACGCTGAAAATATTACAGAAGTTGATGTGGTTGTGACCTCAACCGCAGTAAAAGGGGATAATCCTGAGGTTGTTGAAGCATTGCGTCAACATATTGCTGTGATCCCCCGGGCGGAGATGCTGGCAGAACTGATGCGGATGAAATATGGAATTGCTATTGCCGGGACTCATGGAAAAACGACCACAACAAGTATGATGTCGGTGGTATTGCACCATGCCGGGATCGATCCCACCGCCGTTATCGGTGGAAAATTAGATGCATTTGGTTCTAACGCCAAGTTGGGACGAGGTAAATTTTTGGTTGCCGAAGCTGATGAGTCGGACGGCTCTTTTATGCATCTGGCGCCCACCATTGCTGTTGTGACCAATATCGATGCAGATCACCTTGATTTTTATTCAGGAATTGAGGAGATTAAGCAGATTTTTATCGATTTCATTAACAAGGTTCCTTTTTATGGCCGAGCAGTTCTCTGTCTGGAAGATTCGAATATTCAGGATATTCTTCCACAGGTTAAGAAAAGGTATATTACCTACGGTTTTACCAGTCAGGCCGATTTTTATGCTGAGGATATTCAACATCGTCAGGGTCGAACCAGTTTCAGCGCTTTTTACAAGGGCGAGGAAATGGGGAGGGTCTCCTTCCGGATGCCTGGTCGACACAATGTATTGAATGCTCTGTCTGTGATTGCTGTTGCTCATGAGTTAGAGGTCCCATTCCAGACAATCATTGGTGGGTTCCGAAATTTTGGTGGTCTGCAGCGCCGTTTTGAGTTGCGGGATGAAATCGACAATATCATGATTATCGATGATTATGGTCATCATCCAGCTGAGATCAGAGCCACACTTGGAGCAGCAAAAAGTGGTTGGAATAAACGGGTTATCGCAGTTTTTCAGCCCCATCGCTACACGCGAACTGCAGCATTATTTGAGGATTTTTTGACGGCGTTTTATCAGGCGGAGCAATTGGTTGTGACGGATGTTTATGCTGCGGGTGAAGAACCGATAGAAGGGGCAACTGGTGAGGCATTGGCTCAGGGGGTTGTTGAACATGGTCATAAAGCTGTTACTTATCGAGCCACCTTGGAAGAGGTGAGTGATTATGTCGCTGAAATTGTTGAGCCGGGCGATATGGTGGTAACACTGGGGGCAGGAAATGTGAATCAGGTTTGTCATTTGTTAGCAGAAAAACTGCGAAAGAAAGCTATTCAGGGATGATTTGTTTCTCGCAAAATGAGATGTCCTCAAAGAAAATTGGAGTTTTGCTGGGGGGAATATCAGCAGAACGGGAAATCTCTTTGAAAACAGGAACTGCTTCTCTGCGAGCTTTACAACAGCTTGGTTACGATGTTGTTGGGATTGATGTTCAACATAATCTGCCGCAACAATTGGAGAAAGCGGCTATCGAGATTGCTTTTATTGCTCTCCATGGTCGTTTCGGCGAGGACGGTCGTGTCCAGGGTTTACTGGAAATGATGCAGATTCCCTACACCGGTAGCGGTGTGCAGGCATCCAGCGTGGCGATCGATAAGGTTATGACCAAGCAGTTGCTACGCTACCATGAGCTACCGACACCCGAATTTGATTTTATGCGACCCGGTGACTCAGCGGCTGATCTGCTTAAGCGTTGTCACCATTTACCCCTGGTGGTTAAGCCCTCACGAGAAGGTTCAACCATTGGTATCACCATTGCTAAGACTAGCGAAGATTTAGGCTCAGGCGTAGAGCTGGCTGCCACCCTTGATGGGACGGTTCTGATTGAAGATTTTATTGACGGGTCTGAGTTAACTGTTTCGGTGTTAAACGGTAAAGCGTTACCGGTGATTAAAATCGTCCCCAAAAGTGGTTTTTATGATTATCAAGCAAAATATAATTCTGGCGATACAGAATATCTGTTGCCGGCTCCAATCGATGCAGACAGCTATCAGCTGGTGCAACAAGCGGCAGTCAAAGCTTGCCGTGTTCTTGGCTGTCGGGGTGCCGCCCGGGTTGATTTCATGTTCCGTAATCGGGAATTTTATTGCATTGAAATTAACACCATCCCGGGGATGACAGAAACCAGCCTTCTGCCGAAAGCAGCGCAGGCAGCTGGGATTGATTTTCCACAGCTGGTTGAGCAAATATTACTTGATGCCGATTTAGATAAATAAGAGAGCAGCATGCGTGATCTGAAAAAAAATCGGAAAACCAATAAGAAGACGCGCCAGAATCGGCTTAAGCAAAAAAAGAAGCCAATAAATTGGCGTAACTCACTGCATCGAACGCTGCGTATCGGGGTTACTGTTTTCAGTACGGTCTTGATTATTGTTGGAGGTTTTTTTGTCACGCAACTGTTGTTGGCCTCTGATCTGTTTCGAGTTGAACAGGTTGCAGTACAAGGGAATAGCCGGCTCAACGAGAATCAGGTGGTGGCTCTTTCTGATATCCAAACGGGAGTCAACACGTTCAATCTGGATCTCGGTTTGATTGGGCGCAAAATTGAAGAGAATCCTTGGGTGCAAAGTGCGCACGTACAACGAATATTCCCCAGCCAGTTGCTGATTACTCTGGAAGAGCGGCAACCTGTTGCGATTATCAATTTGGGTTATCTCTATTATCTTGATAGTCAGGGGAGAGTTTTTAAGGTTCTTGGTGCTGCGGACAACCTTGACTATCCGATTATTACCGGGTTTGATTACGCTAAAGCACAGGGGCATGATGCCGAGTATGCACGGCAACTGCGACAGGTTGTCAGTCTGTTAACTGATTTAAGACAACGAAAATTATTCAGCCTTGACCATGTGTCGGAAGTCCATTTTGAAGAGAGGGGTGGCTTGTTATTATACACTCTCGATGGTGGGGTCAAGGTAAAGCTAGGCTACACAGATTTCAGTCGGAAGTTGGATCGGTTGGAGCGAATTTATACCCAGCTGCAACCAAAATTGCAGATGCTTGATTATATTGACCTGAATGTTGACGAAAAAGTAATTGTGCGAATTGAACGGACTAAACAACTGGCCAAAGGCTGATACCAAGGGGGTGTCATGAGTAAAAGATCAGAAAATTTAATTGTTGGACTCGATATCGGTACCACAAAAATCTGCTGTATTGTTGGTAATATGACCGAGGAGGGTTTGGAGGTCGTCGGTATCGGAACGAGTCCTTCGAAAGGACTGCGCAAGGGTGTTGTCATCAATATCGAAAGCACTGTTGCGGCAATTCAGAAAGCCATTCGTGAAGCCGAATTGATGGCTGGTTGCGAAATTAAATCAGTTTTTGCCGGAATTGCTGGTGGCCATATCAAAGGGTTGAATTCACAGGGTGTGATTGCAATCAAAAACCGTGAGGTCACCAGCGAAGACCTGCAGCGGGTGATTGATGCGGCTAAGGCGATAGCGATTCCGATGGATCGTGAGGTTATGCATATCTTGCCGCAGGAATTCATCATTGATGATCAAGATGGCATCCGTGAACCGTTGGGAATGAGTGGTGTGCGTCTGGAAGCAAAGGTTCATATCGTTACCGGAGCCGTTGCCAGTGCCCAGAATATTGTCAAGAGCTGTAACCGGGCGGGAACTGATGTTGCGGATATTGTTCTGGAACAACTAGCTAGCAGTGAAGCCGTGCTGTCATCGGATGAAAAAGATTTGGGTGTTGCGTTGGTCGATATCGGGGGTGGAACAGCTGATATTGCGATATTTTCGGAAGGTGCAATCAAATATACTTCGGTTCTATCAATCGGTGGGGATCATTTAACCAACGATATTGCTGTAGGTTTACGGACCCCAATGGCAGAAGCGGAGAAGATCAAACAGGCATACGGTTGTTGTTTGACTTCTATGGTCGGTAAAGATGAAACCATCGAGGTTCCATCTGTTGGTGGTCGTGAAGCACGCATTCTATCGCGACAATTATTAGCAGAGATTCTGGAGCCACGGGTCGAAGAAATTTTTTCATTGGTCAATCGGGAAATTACTAAAAGTGGTTATGGAGATTTAATTGCCTCAGGAATCGTCATTACTGGTGGTAGTGCAATTTTGCCCGGGATGCCAGAACTGGCTGAGCAGATTTTTAATCTGCCGGTGCGACGTGGCAATCCCTTGAATATTGGTGGTTTGACCGACGTTGTGAACTCCCCCATCTATGCGACCGGAGTTGGCTTGGTCAAATATGGCAGTATGAATACGAAAGTGCAGAAGTTCAAGATAGGAGAAAAGAACGTATTTGAGCGCGTTTCAGAGCGGATGAAAGAGTGGTTTAGTGAGTTTTTTTGATTGATAATTGATGGAATCGAAAAAGTCCGCACTACGGTGTTTTTTCAGTATCTCGACATACCACATGTATGTCTTCTCCAGAGATAAAACACCAGGTCTTGTTATAAAAGTACATAATTATATGATAATTACTTGTAACTTGAAGTAAGTTTTGGTAAGTTGCATTCACTTAAATATAACTAGTTTTCAGCTTCGCGGAGAAGCTGAAAACGCAGCAGCAGGGAGGGCGTCATGCCTAATCAAGAGGGAGTCATGTTTCAGTTTGAAGCAGCTTTGGATCAAACCGCTAAAATTAAGGTGATCGGTGTTGGTGGCGGGGGTGGCAATGCCGTCAATACAATGATCCGTAGCAATGTTGAAGGGGTCGAGTTTCTTACTGCTAATACCGATGCACAAGCATTGCGACGCAGTGAAGCTGGGATGAAGGTTCAGCTGGGTGGACATCTGACCAAAGGGTTGGGTGCTGGTGCAAACCCGGAAATCGGTCGGCAGGCGGCAGAAGAAGATAAACAGCGTCTGGTTGAAATGTTTGAGGGTGCCGATATGATCTTTGTTGCCGCCGGCATGGGTGGTGGTACCGGAACCGGAGCTGCGCCAATTATTGCAGCAGCGGCAAAAGAAGCTGGGGCCTTAACCGTTGGTGTTGTGACCAAGCCGTTTACCCGTGAGGGTCGTAAGCGGATGCAGCGGGCAGAAGCTGGTATTGCCGAGTTACGCGAAGTTGTCGACTCTCTCGTCGTTGTTCCCAATGATCGTCTGCTTGGTCTTGCTGGCAAACATATGAGTATTCTGGATGCATTTAAGCCGGCTGATGATGTTTTACGTCAGGCTGTTCAAGGGATCTCTGATCTCATCACAACAGAAGGTTTAATCAATGTCGATTTTGCTGATGTGCGTACAGTGATGAGTAATCACGGTATGGCAATGATGGGGATCGGCATTGCTGAAGGTGAACGTCGCGCTGCTGAAGCGGCACATAACGCAATCAGCAGTCCGTTACTCGAAGAAGTTGATATCTCCGGTGCGATGGGGGTTCTGGTCAATATCTCAGGATCTTCGAGCATGACTATGGAAGAATTTGAAGAAGCTTCAACTATTATTCACGAAAAAGTCCATGAAGATGCCAATATTATCGTCGGTCTGGTGATTGATGAGGATCTTGGTGACAGAATCAAGATTACGGCAATTGCTACCGGATTTGGGGAAGTTTTTGAAGAGAAACGCAGTATCGCAGATATAGTTGATCAACGTTCACAAACGCTGGCACAGGTAAGTTCTAAGGTTGATCTGGATGTTCCGACCCATATCCGCAATCAACAACCGATGTCTTCAAGCAGTCGCAGGACGCGCGATTTGTCCAATCAGGCTCGTGACCTGTTTGTTGATGACGAGCAATTTGATATTCCGACTTTCCTCCGCCGTAGAGTGGATTAAGTTCATTTCTTGCCTTGTTGGCAGGATTTTGAATTATTTTTCCCCCAGGAGGGGCAATAATATTTTACCTGTGTAATGCAAGCCGGTTCTCCGCCCGGCAGATGTACAGCTTTCTGTACTTATGATATGAATTCCCGACGACTCCCTCGTCACTGGGGCCACTTTGTGGCCCCTTTTTTTTGCTTCTTCATAGAAAAACTCGAATCAAAACCAATAGAATGATACATTGTGAAGATATTGGTTAATCACGATAGATTCACTTCAAGGATGATTGTAGATGTCAGATGCGCTGCTAAATAAAGGAACACTCCTCGACATGATGCTGAACAGCTGTATTCAGTATGCTGATCAAACAGCTTTCATTTATCGTTCCAATGATACCGAGCTGAAAGTTAGTTATGCAAAACTATTTGATGATGCATTGATTCTTTCCAAGGCGTTTAAGTCACATAAAGTACGTAAAGAGAGCAAGGTCATGCTCCTTTCAGATAATCGATATGCCTGGATTGTTACCGATTTTGCTCTTCTTTCCCTCGGGGCAATCAGCGTTCCCCGTGGCAGTGATACCCCTACTCAAGAATTTGAATTTATCCTCCAACACGCCAAATGTGAATTTCTGGTTATTGAGACCGAACAACTCCTGAAAGCACATGAAGATATGCTCAAAGGTTTGAAAAATCTCAAAGCGATCTTTGTCATTGAGGGTGGTAAAACCCATCGCTGGTTTGACCATATCTATAGTTATAACGATATTCTTAAGGATCGTAGTATTAGTACGACAGACAGAGATCAATTCATTGCTCTCCGTTATGGTTTGACCTTAGAAGACACCTTTACTTTGATTTACACATCTGGCACCACTGGGACGCCGAAAGGGGTGATCCTGACCCATCAGAACATTATGTATAATGTTCGCAACATGCCAGAACTGATCGATTTGCAGGAGAGTGATAGTTGGGTTTCCATCCTTCCAAGTTGGCATATTTTTGAACGGGCAGCAGAGTATATTGCTCTCTCTAAAGGTTGCTGTATTGTTTATTCTGCGGTAAAAACCTTTGCTGCTGATCTTGAAAAATACCAACCAACCATGGTTGCCACGGTGCCACGGTTGTGGGAAACGATGTACAGTAAAATCAACCAGACCTTGCAAAAACAAAATCCACGAAAAGCACGCCTGTTTAACTTTCTGGTAAAAATCTCAGCTCGATACAAATATCAACGCCGCGTACTTCATGATCAGCTGCCTGTTTTCGTAAGAGTTTCTTTGGTAAAACGTTTTAGCAACAAGCTGAATGCATTTATTATGCTGTTGCTCCTTTGGCCACTAAACTGTTTAGCACAAAAGAAAATGTTGCTGGTGCAAGAAAAGTTTGGCGGAAAGTTGCGTATGGCGATAAGCGGTGGTGGCAGTTTGCCACCATACCTAGATGAATGGATTGACGCCATTGGCATCCGTATAGTTAATGCTTACGGTATGACTGAATGTGCACCAGCAATTGCGGGTCGATCAGTCAGCTGTGAGATCTTTGGCACTCTTGGACCACCAACTAAAGATACCGAATTGAGAATTGTCGGTGAAGATGGACAGTCATTGGCGGCGGGGGATGTTGGTGAAATCGAGCTTCGTGGTGAACAGGTTTTCCCTGGTTATTATGATAATGATGAAGAAAACAATAAGGCTTTTACTGCCGATGGTTTTTTTAAAACGGGGGACCTCGGCAAGCTGACCCTCAGTGGTGAGCTGGTGATTACCGGCCGCTCTAAAGAGATTATTGTCCTTGCTAGTGGGGAAAATATTGATCCTAGCCGAATTGAGTCAGCAATCACAAAATTACCTTTTGTTAGCGATGCAGTGCTGGTTGGACAGGATAAAAAAGGACTTGGAGCATTGATAGTTCCTGACTTTGACCAATTACGTAATTTCATCAGCGATAAATTTGATTTTACAACAGAGGGAAATGACAAGTTGTTGATGGATAAGCAGGTGCTCAGCCGGGTTAAAACCGAGATAAATCGAATGCTCCACCCAAAGCATGGGTTCAAACCATTTGAAAAGCTGCAAAACATCCATCTAATGGATAAAGAGTTTAAAATGGGAGAGGAATTAACCAATACCCTAAAAAAGAAGCGTCATGTGATTGAAACAAAATACCGAGAAGTGATCTCTCGGTTGCTTAAATAACCCATGTATAAAGCCCGCCATAACAGTCACAAGCGGAAGATTGAGAAAGAGACAGGCGCAATTTTTCATTCCTGGAATGATGACCGTTATCGGATTGCGCTAGTTTATCCAAATACCTACCACCAAGGGATGAGCAACCTTGGCTTCTTGACTGTTTATCAGCTTCTTAATCAACGCGATGATTGTCTCTGTGAGCGGTTTTTTCTCCCCGAGAAAAGTGAGTTAGCGGATTACGAACAGTCTTCATCTCCTCTGGTTTCTTTCGAATCTGAACATCCTTTGACCGATTTTGACTTGATCGCTTTTTCTATTTCGTTTGAGAATGATTATCTTAACTTGCCAATCATTTTTAAGTTGTCCAAGCTCCCTTTTTTCTCCACAGAGCGTGATCAATCCTGCCCGCTGGTTCTTTTTGGCGGGGTTTGTGCCTTTATCAACCCTGAACCTTTGGCTGATGTTGTTGACCTGGTTGCCGTTGGTGAGGCGGAACCTATCCTGCCTAATTTGCTGAATGTCCTGCTGAATAAATCTCTAGATCGCGAATCGGGTCTTAAAAAACTGGCTAAGTTGCCCGGAATCTATGTTCCAAGGTTTTATTCTCCGGTTTATTCTGAGACGGGTGAAGTGACTCATCTTAATCCTGAGAATGGAGCTCCAACACAAGTTGTCAGACAATTTTTAAATGACCTGGACCAATCTCCCAGCCGTAGTTTTATTCAAACCGAGGATACTGAGTTTGGCAATATGGCACTCACCGAAGTATCGCGTGGTTGTTCTCGCGGGTGCCGTTTTTGTGCTGCAGGGTTTGTCTATCTCCCTCCCCGCGAACGCAGTTTAGAGAACCTTCTGGAGCAAGTTGATGCCGGTCTCTGTCAACGTAACCGGATTGGACTTGTTGCAGCGGCGGTGTCTGACTATGGGAATATTTATGAGTTACAGCAAGGAATTCTGGAAAGAGCCGGTGAGATTTCCATGTCAAGCCTTCGACTTGATGCCCTAACCACCGAAGAAATAGATATTCTACATCAGGCAGGACATAAATCTGTGGCTATCGCTCCCGAAGCTGGTAGCCAGAGGTTGCGTGATTTTATAAATAAGGGGATTAGTGAAGAGCAGATTCTAGAATCAGTGCAAATGCTGGCGGACGGGGGAATCAAAAATCTGAAGCTTTATTTTATTATTGGATTTCCAGATGAACAAGAGAGTGATATTGATGCGATTGTTACTCTGACAGAGAATATCTCCAACATTTGGCGTGAAGCAGGGCGTAAGCGGGGGCATCTGGGGAATTTGACTTTGAGTGTCAATCCTTTTATACCTAAACCGTTCACTCCGTTTCAATGGGCTGGCATGGAAGGGGAAAAGAGCCTGAAAAAGAAACTGCGTTTCTTGCAATCGGCTATTTCTCGAATACCCAACACGAGAATCAATAATGAATCGATCCGTGCTGCTATCCTACAGACTTTTCTATCACGGGGGGATCGACGTATTGGGCGGCTTCTACACAAACTTGCTGCGGGAGAAAATCTCAAACAGTTGTGTAATAAAGTAGGATTACCCCTTGATTTCTATGTGACCCGAGAAAGGGGTGTCGAGGAAATGTTCCCTTGGGAAATTATCGATCAGGGAGTTATGCGGAGTTATCTTTGGCAAGAATATCAGCGGGCGAAATTGGTAAAAACGACACCTCCTTGTACACCAGGTTGTCGACGTTGTGGTGTTTGTGGTGAAGAGGTCAACTGTTGTTGAGATAACTTGATATGGTGAGAAATTGATATGATTAAATCCAAAAAGTTTAAAAGTGTACGACTTCGTGTATCTCCTGCTGCGAACAAATTGGCTGAAGAGCTAGGGATAGATCTGACGTCTTTACGCGGGAGTGGTTCATTGGGAAGAATTGTAGTCGCTGATATTCAACAGGCCCAGTTATCTTCAAATTCTGAAAATAGTAAAAAAACCGCATATCGGCAGAAAGTTTCTCTGCCAACTGCTGATATGCGTGGCGAGTCAGTTAAAATCAGGCGTTTGCTGGCGCGAAAAATGGAAAAAGCGTGGCAGGAGATACCCCATTTTTATGTGACAGTTTCAGTAGATATGACTGATGTTGTCCGTTTTCGTCACGATCTTGGTGTCACTATTAATGATTTTATTATCGCTGCAACAGCACAGTCCCTGGTTGAGCATCCTTGGGTGAATGCGGCATGGAATGGCGAACAAGGGGTTGAACTTGAGGATATTAATATAGCTATTGCAGCTGCTACTGATCGTGGGTTGTTCTATCCGGTTTTACTCCAATGTGAAACATTGAGTTTACAGGAAATTAGTAAGCAGGTTCGTGAGCTGGTAGATAAAATTATGCTTCAGGATCAGCTGACAGAGCAGGATAATAGTGATGCAACGTTTACCATCACCAATATGGGGATGCTAGGTGTGGAGTCCTTCAGTGCGATTATTACCCCACCGCAGGCAGCCGTGTTATGTGTCGGGACTATCAAGGGAGAAGTTGTTGTCGATGATCAGGGGGAGCCGGCAGTCGCACCGATCATGCGCCTCTCCCTTTCCGCAGATCATCGGTTGCTGGACGGATTTGATGCTGCTGAATTTCTGAATACCATCAAATGTTATCTTGAAGCCCCGATTATGCTAATCCAAAATTGAGACGTTTTTATATCTTTATGGGTTTATACCGCGATGTTGTAACTCCAGTTTGACCTCATTACGCCGATCACGCAGGTTTGTTGCTACATCACGGCTGCTTCCTCCTGTTGAGACTCCAACCCCGGCACTTCCACCGCTGCTGTGCCCAAAACTGCCCAAGCCTAGCCCTAAACTGAATGAGGGTTTACTTTTCCGGCGTTCAACAACATCAATTTGATCTTCAAGTTTGTAGTAATACAGAATCAAATTATCGTTTGATAAACTGTGGTAGTTCTCGGCTAGCAGTTCTTGATTTCTGGCTGAATGATCTGCGCAACCAAACAGAAATCCAGTTAAGAATAGCGATAGCAGGATTAAGCCAAATAGAGACAGTGGTTTTTGCTTGATCGGAGGACGGCACTGTACAGTTTTTTCAGTGTGGAAAGTATTAAACATAGGTATTACCCTTCGCTATTGCGTGTCATAAATGCCTCAATCGTATCATATCTTATCAATAAATTCAGCCGAGACACTAATTATTCTTTCCCGTTTCATCGTTCTTTGTCAGGTACAGAAGATAAAAAAAGACCTCCCAGATTAGCGAGAGGTCTTTATAGTTTGACTGTCCCGTCCTGAAATAAGTTTACACCTAGGAGCTTACTTATG